>WGAE01000229.1 GCA_015489185.1 Campylobacterales bacterium | reverse complement strand
TTGCAAAAAGGATTATTTTTTTTACTTTTTGAAACATTTTCCTAACCTTACTTCTCCCGCCCATCCCAACTGCTTCTGACATCCCGAACTGAGAAAAAAATCAATATATTTCGCTATAATCTTTGCATTTTAAAAGGACAGAGGTTTCATGAGAGTCATTACGGGAATTCAACCTTCGGGTACGTTGCATATAGGAAACTATTTCGGTGCAATCAAACAGATGCTTGAGCTGCAGGATAGCAGTGATCTGTTTATCTTTATCGCCGATTATCACGCATTGACGTCGCTCAAAGATGCCGAGGCGCTGAAAAAGAATACGATCGATGCGGCGATTACTTATCTGGCACTGGGAATCGACCCTGAAAAATCGACCCTGTGGGTGCAATCCGATGTCAAAGAGGTACTCGAACTCTACTGGATACTCTCCGCATACACCCCGATGGGGCTGCTGGAGCGCGCACACAGCTATAAAGACAAAGTCGCAAAAGGGATCTCTCCCAACCACGCCCTCTTCTCTTATCCGGTTTTGATGGCGGCGGATATTTTGCTTTATGACGCCGAAATTGTTCCTGTCGGAAAAGATCAGATCCAGCACGTCGAAATTACCCGCGACATCGCACTTAAATTTAACAACGAAAAAGGCGATATCTTCACCCTGCCCAAATTCAAGATCGATGAAAACCTCCAGACCGTACCGGGAACCGACGGTGCCAAAATGAGCAAAAGTTACGGCAATACCATCGACCTCTTTACGACACAAAAACAGCTCAAAAAACAGGTCGGCAAAATCGTGACCGAATCGGTGCCGCTTGAAGCACCCAAAGAGTACGAACACTGTAACGTCTACAACCTCTGTAAACTTTTCCTCGACGAGGAAGGACAAAAAGCGCTGCAGGAACGGTATAAAAAAGGGGGTGAAGGACACGGTCACTTCAAAATGTACCTGCAGGAGCTTATCTGGGATCATTTCGCCGAAGCGCGTGAAAGACGCGCTTACTATCTTGAGCATCAGGACGAAGTGCTGGAGATACTCGACACTGGTGCGAAAAAAGCTCGAAAAATCGCTTCTGAAAAGATGCGTATCGTCCGTGATGTTGCGGGCATCTACCGATAAAGGATAACCATGCTCGATCTTAAAGCACTGCAAAACGATTTTGACACAATCGCCCAAAAACTCAAAAAGAAAAAAGTGGACGAGCAGCTGCTCGCACGCCTCAAAGAGATATCGCTCAAACTCAAGGAACAGCGCAAGATCCTCGAAGAGTTGCAGGCGGAGCAGAACGCAAAAAGTAAACTCTTCCCCGTCTATCAGAAAGAGGGAAAAGATATCGGCGCGCTGAAAGCGGAACTGGCGGAAAACAAACAGAAAATCGCCGTCGCACAGGATATCGTACGCACACTCGAAGAGGAGATGTACGAGATCGCGCTCAATATTCCGAATATCCCCGACGATGACGTGCCGGAAGGAGACGGCGAAGAGGATAATGTCGAACTCAAAAAGGTTCTGGAACCGCGTACCTTCCCTTTTACCCCTAAAGAGCACTGGGATCTGAAGATCACGCCGGAGTGGATCGATTTCGAAAGGGGTGTCAAGCTGGCAAAGAGCCGCTTTTCGGTACTCAAAAACGACGCGGCGAGACTCGAGCGTGCACTTATCAACTATATGCTCGACTTCAACCGAAAACGTGGCTTCGAAGAGGTTGCCGTGCCCTATCTGGTCAACCGCGAATCGTTGCTTGGTACCGGACAGTTGCCCAAATTTGAAGATGACCTCTTCAAGATCGAGAATGAATCGCTCTATCTGATTCCTACGGCAGAAGTACCTGTCACCAACCTTTTCAGAGATGAAATCCTCGACAAAGAGGAGCTTCCCGCCAAACTGACCGCATACAGCGCCTGTTTTCGCAAGGAAGCGGGCAGCGCGGGGAGAGATACGCGCGGTATGATTCGCCAGCACCAGTTTGACAAAGTGGAACTTGTCGCCGTCACGACACCCGAACAGAGCGATCAGGTCTTTGATGAGATGGTACAATGCGCCAGCGATCTGCTCACCTCGCTTGGATTACCCCACCGGCTGATGCTGCTTTGCAGCGGCGATCTCGGATTTTCGGCGGCAAAAACGATCGATCTGGAAGTCTGGCTTCCGGGACAAAATCGCTATCGTGAAATCTCCTCCGTCTCCAATACCCGGGCATTTCAGGCACGTCGTGCCAAAATCCGCTATCGTGAGGGGAAAAAGAATCTACCGGTCCATACGCTCAACGGCTCCTCTCTGGCGGTGGGGCGTACGCTGATTGCGATTATGGAAAATTATCAGAATGAAGACGGCACAGTCACGATACCGGACGCCCTGCAAGACTATCTGACATAAGAGTAAAAAATGGCGGAAGAAGAGTTTCTCAATCTGGACGACGAAGACGAACTTGATGAAGAGGAGCTTCCCGAACTCCCTTCGCAGGTTGAAGAGAAACTCGACAAAGAGCAAAACAGTAAACTGATCTATATTATTATCATTTTACTGATGACACTGCTGCTGATCCTCGGCGGTGTCGTTTTTTATCTTTACATGAAGAAAAAATCGAAACAGGTTCATGAAGTCAACGCCACACAAATCGTCAACACCGTCATCGAAAAAGAGAAACCTGAAAAATCCACCGACAAAAACAGCCAGGTACAGCAGTGGCTTCATGAAGCGCAACGCTATTTTCAAAACGGGGAAAAAGAGAAGGCATTGCAACTTTATGAAAAGATCGCCCGCTACAATCGGGCGCTTTCATGGTTTAACATCGGCGTCGCAAGACTCAAGGACCAGAACTATACCGCTGCGATCAAAGCGTTCGACTCGGCATCCATCGACAACCGCTTCAAATGCGAAAGCGCTCTCAACGCGGCGGTCTGCGCCTACAACCTCAAAGATCGTCCGCTTTTCGAAAAGTATCTGAAACTGGCAAAAGAGTATCTTGTTTTTGAAAAGGAGTCGCCGCTCTACTCTTACTATAATACGCTTTTGAACTACTACCAAAACGCCTATCCCGAAGCGATTGTATCGATTGTTCACCCTACATCGGATTACTATCGCAAAAAAGAGTTTTTCATCGGTTCGAAAATCTACACATCATTTGAAAGTCTGCAAAACGCTATCAATATGCTTGAACATGCGGATGATGCCAAAAACTTTTTTACACTCGGACTCCTCTACGCCAATACCGGGCAATTTCGCATCGCCTCCGATTATCTCCAAAAAGCGATCGATATCAAAGATCATCTTCATGAAGCCAAAACGGCACTGGCGCTGACACAAAACAAACTGGGCAATCTCGCCACCTCCGCAAGGCTCCTTGAAGAGGTACAGCAAGACGATGCCAACGCCACCGAAATCTACCCGATCAAAGTCGCTCTCAACCCCGCACTATTCGATCCGACACGTGCACAGGAGCGTTTTCAAAACAATATTTTTCTAAATAAATTCAACAAATACGCGCTGCTCTTCTATTTCGCCCCCTACAAACTCTCTTTTTACGAAAACGGTATGACAAAAATCACCAAAGGTGCCAAAAATGTCGATATCGACAAAACCAAACAGGCACTGCGTGATCTGACCGAGGGACGCAATATCGCACAGGTCAATCTGGAAATCGCCCGTGCGGTAACCTTTTCACTCTCGCACAGGCTTTACGAAACACACGCGATCTTCAAAGAGGCGCTCAAAAAGTATCCCTGGGATGCGGTTTTACACTACAATCTGGGACTGACATACGCGCAGATGTTCAATTTCAAAGAGGCGTATCGGGAGTTTGCCAAAGCACAGACACTCGACGCCACCCTTTTTGAAGCGGCAATCTTCAAATCGTTTTGCGCACAACTGATTAACAAAGAACCTACAATCGAAAATATCGAACGTATTTACAATCTGCTCAACCTTAGTAACGATGAACATTACAAACAGCGCATCACCGCTTTGATCAATATCGCCAAAGAGACGATGACGATGCCCTACGGTTATCTGCCCACCGACAAACACCCCTTCGATACCGTCATCGATATGGTTTTCGCCTATGACCGCTCCGAAGCAAAAACGTATCGCGAAACAACCGAAGCGCTCAAAAAACTGATGCCCAAAGATCTGGTCGCAAACATCCTCTGGCTGGATGCCCACAACAATAAGAAAGATATCAAAAACTACGCACGTCGTATACAGCATACCCTGATCGATACCAATCTCGATTTCAATCCGCTCTATTTCGGCGAAACACTTCCCAGAGAACTCTATGTCCGTATGCTGCATATC
>WGAE01000228.1 GCA_015489185.1 Campylobacterales bacterium | reverse complement strand
TGTCAAAAAAAACGTTTTTCTAAAAGAAAAGATGAACTTGTCGATATTATAGTTCAATAAGTTTAAAAATAGAGGATAATGTTTTATGTTCAGCTTTATTAAATGGTTTGAGGCAAAGTGGCAGGAGATCAAAGGAAATAAAGGATTGTGGTTTACACTTCTGACACTCTTTTCACTGGCAGGCATCTTCATCTCGCTCTATTTTGTCAATTTTCTGGTCAGTGATGTTGCGAAAAAGACGTACGAAAATCAGAAAGATCACTATCTGCTCGAATCGAAAGTGGTTCTGGAGACACATCAAAAGAGTGTCCTGACTCTGGCGACCGCTATCGGGCGTGATGCGACAATTCATACTCTTTTTACATCTGATGATGAAAATAAAACCGCCAAACTGACGGCGATAGCGGCGGACTTGACGCAGCAGTTTGCACAGGTGCGCAATGAGAACGACATTTTCGTACACTTTACGTATGAGGATAAACTGGTCGACAAAAAAATTATCAACGGATTGAGAGTGAGCCCGGAAGGGGTGCAGATCGGGGCCCAACTTCCGCTTGCGGAAAAGGAGAAAGTGCGTCTGGGAGTGGCGGTTGAGCAGGATATCGGCGCGCTTCGTGACTACTACCGCAAAGAGAAGAAGGTGTATGCGTTGTTACTTAACCGGGGCGCCTGGTCGCAGATCGATCCGGCGGTGCGTAAGAAACGTTACCGTGCAATCATGAACGATCTCTACTATGTCGATACGAAAAAGTTTGACGCTGAGTTTGTACAGGATCTGGCACAGGCGGATCCCAAAGTGATGAAAAAGCAGGGGTATATCAAAGATATGCACTACTTTATGGTTGCGCGTAAAGCCTATTCGTGGGACGGGCAGGAGATTGGACTGATGGTGATGGGCGAGAAGATTTCCGAGAAGAACAGTTTTGTCAATCTGATTAAAAACCTTGTCAACAGTGTCACGATCGTTGCGCTTGGGTTGATCGTTTCGATGATTTTGTTCCTCTTTTAAGGATAACGTATGAAACGCATCAAGATTTTCAAAGTCTATTTCGTCTTATGGCTCTTTGTCTATTTCATCGCCATATCGAATCTAGAGACCTTCAAACTCTATTTTCTCTCGACACTGACGTTTAACATCGCAATCGTCACGATTCTGGCAATCGGAACGATTATGCTTCTGAAAGGGGCAAAAGATGTCGTGATGCTTGCCGGGACGTTTGGCGTTCTGATGTATAAAAAACGCAATCTCCCTTTTTATATTAGGGGAATTGAGAAGGTGTTGCCGAGCAATATCGCCCATAAGATATCAACGCGTGCCGCAAACGAGATGCTTCTTTTTACTCAACAGGAAAAAGAGGAGATTCTCTCCTGGATGGACGAACAGTTTGCCAACCAGAACAAATACAACAACTTCTTTATCGGTACCGTATTGATGATCGGTTTGCTGGGAACTTTTTCGGGACTTCTGGGTGCGATCGGAAATATGGCGTCGATTGTGATGTCGCTTTCGGGCAGCAATATCGATATCGGAAAAATCATGTCCGACTTTTCGGGACCGCTTTCGAGCATGGCGGTCGGTTTCGGTTCTTCGCTTTTTGGGGTTATCTCCGCTATTTTGCTGAGTATCAAAGGGTATCTGCTCAACCGTGCACAGGCGTCGGTACTCGAAGGGGTTGAAAACTGGCTCAACGCTAAAACGGTCGATACCTTGCAGATTGTTCCGCAAGAGGGCGGTAAAGAGGAGACTTCGGTACAACAGACTTCACTGCTTGATCTCTTTGCCGAAAAGATGGGTGCGTTGCAGCAGGAGATTGCGGCTCTCAATCATGACAACAGAGAGCTTCATGAAGTCTTCGCCAAAACGGTACAGATGCTTGCAACGTTGCAGCACAGACAGCAGGAGATGACAACGAAAATCGCCGCTGCGATGGGAAATATTTCCGATAGCTTGCAACAGGAGCGCGGAGAGATCGCGCGACTCGGCAGTCTGTTTGAGAAGGGCCAAAGAGAGAACGGTAACCTGCTTCATGAACTGATCCGCCTCGAACAGGATACCGCACGCAATATGGTGGATATGCATACTGAACTGGAAGATTTGACATATCTGATGCAAAAGTCCCAAAACGCAAACAGTGACGATACGAAGATCGCCCTTTTTCAGCTCACCGACGCGATCGAGGGGATGCAACGTCAGATTCGATCCGAGATAGGTGCCCTTACGGCACAAAATGCAAAAGCACCTGAAAACAGCGCGCCGAAAACCCAAACCGAATCCGATACGGCGGCTTCCTTTCTTGAAAAGCATTTCGCACGTAAACGTGAAACGATGCAGGAGAAAGCGTAGATGGCTCGCGCGAAACGGTGTGAAGAGGAGTTTAACCCCTGGCCTCCCTTTGTCGATGTTTTCTCCTCTGTCGTACTGGTACTGCTGCTTTTCATTTTGGTATTGATTGTCAATGTTGCCTACTATACCCAGTTCAACTCCAAAACAGACAGCAACGCGGAGACCAAATCGCAGAAGAACAATATGGTACAGGGGATGGATGTCAGTGATATGATCGCGCTGCATAAAGTTGAAAAACCGAAGATGGATGCCGGCGGTAACGACGCACTCTTCAGCGGCGGTGAAGCGGAAGGAAACGGTCTTGAACGCACTACGAAAAGAGAAGAAGCGACACAGGATGTCAAAACGGTTGCCGGAAAAACACTGATGATCGCCTATAGAGACAACAATATATTCTTGCAAGGCAACGCCGTCAAACGGGTCAAAGCGTTTGCAAAAAAAGCCAAAGGGAAAAAGGTGATTATCTCCGCGGCATTTCCTAAAGATATCATCAGCACGACGATGAAAAAGCGCATCACCGTTTCACGTCTGATCGATGTCAAAACCAAATTCCAGAAAGCGGGCATCCCCCTCTCCGATATCAAAATCCGTATTTCCCGCAGGGAAGATCCGCACTATCCGGACGGCTACGTCAAAATCGAGCTGAAATAATTCGGTTCGATTTTTCGCTTGAATCGCCTAAATTAAAGTATATTCAATCTTTGCCGATATTTCTATCAATAATAGAATCAAAGGTAAAGTATGCCCAAAAATTCAGACGCAAAGGTCAAATATCTCGATCATAGTGTAGAAATTTTAGCCAAACCGCACAAAGGTGAATCGGTCACCGTCTATGCGCGTCCAGGGGACAAAGTCCATTTCGATTTTGATGTGTCGCAGTCGCTTTTCAAACTGGTCGGTGACGATGTCGTCGTCAAGATGCCCGACGGCGGTGAAATTGTCTTTGTTTCCCTTGCGATTCAGGCGTTTGAGGAGAATCCGCCGCAAATCATTCTGCCAAACGGAAGCTCCCTGTCACTCGATGAACTGCTGGTACAGGTGGATGAGATCAAAGAGACCCCGGTCAAATCGGTTCTCAGTGATGAAATCGTTGCAATGCAGGCGCAGCAGCAGGAGCTTGCCAATGATCTGAAAGAGGCACAGGCAAAACTGGAAGCGAAAGAAAAAGCTATCGAAGCCAAAGAGAAGGCGCTTGAAGCGGCATCCAGAGCCGAATCGATCAGTCAGAATCTGCAGCAGAGTATGCAAGAGTCGCAGCAGGAAGCGGAGCTTGAGAAAAAACTGAAACTGATGAAGATCGAAGATCACGTCGATGTCAATCGTGACGTGGCGGAAGAGAACGACTACAATGCCTACTACAAACCGGTCGAAGATGCGACGTCGGTCGCCAGCGATACAAACAAATCGGACGTGACGGCAACCTTTTCGTTTGATATCGGCTTTTTTCAGACACAAAAATTGGTATTGAGCCGTGACGAAAGTCTGGAAGTACTCGGCGGCGGAGGGAGTGTGCGTGCACGTTTCGACGCCTCGGGCGAAGCACAGATGGAACCGGAGACGCTCGATTTCTCTTCCAGGACCGAGTCGTTACGACTGGAGGCGGACAACAGTGCCTGGTTTGACGACAAAACACTGGCGAGACTCGTTGCGCTGCGTCCGAAACTACCTGACGGATTTGTCGTCAAGTCGATCAAGTTAAGCAGCATACCGGATGATTTTGAGATTGTCGGTGGTAAAGCTATGGGCGGCGGTGTCTGGCTGGTTGAGAAAGCTGAAAGCGCCGACAAGGGATTTGTCAAAAACGGTAAGGAACTGGAGCTGATTCTCAAATACAATGCCGATACAACCCATGCCGATTTTGCGATGAAAATCGAGGCGACGGCGCAGTTTGATATCACGACGATCGTGCAGGATCCGAACAATCCGCAGGAGATCGTCGAACCCAAAGATCCGATTCGTGTCGCGACCAAAGAGGTGGGCATTCAGGTAAAAGATGTCCATACGCCGGATGACTTTATCTATGACGGCGCTCATGAACTCGGTTTTGTCCTTTCACGTACGCCAAACGCCAATATCATTAAAACCTCTCACGGTGACAGTGATGTCACCGGCGGTGCCGGAGACGATATGATCACCGCATACGAAGGAGACGATACCATCCGAACCGGTCGCGGGGATGATACGATTATCTCAGGAGAGGGGGACGATACGATCGACGGAGGCGAAGGACGTGACCTGCTCGATTTTCACCTTGCAAAAGCAGGAATCGATGCGGATCTGCAGGCGGGCACGGTACACGGCGAAGGTGAAGATAGCGTAACAGGTATCGAAGATGTAACCGGTACCGCATACAGCGATACGATTGCCGGAAACGACGCGCAAAATCTTCTGCAAGGCGGTGACGGCAACGATACGCTTCTGGGGCGCGGCGGCAATGATACCC
>WGAE01000227.1 GCA_015489185.1 Campylobacterales bacterium | reverse complement strand
ATTGTATTGAGGATACGGTGTATTTGACTTTGATGAAATAAAACTTTCAAACGTGTAACGATGCAAGCTGACGAGGTGCATTTAATTGCCTTTTGAATATAATGTTGACAAAAATTCAGGAGTACCTGCGTATGGATCCGATGCAAGAGTTGATCGAGATGTCGTTGAAGTTACATATTGCTTTTATCGCCGGTGCACTATTGCTTGCGATATTGAGTTATTTTTTTATCAATCAGGATAAGGATTTCAGAGGGTTTTCCAAAAGAGTCGAAACACTCTCACTGCAGTACTACTTCATGCTTGCGGCACTCTTTTTTACCGGACTGGTCGTGTTCGGAGCTACGGGACTCGAAGTTACCTGGCAGGTAGTGATGATGATAGCGGCACTGGGGTGGATTGTTTATAGCAGTATCAAGTTGCATCAGTTATTCAAACGTACCAGAGAAATTGATATCGAGTCGCAGAAACGATTTAAAATATATGCAAAACAAAAATATCTTACTGATATCGGCATTATTATTGCAGTAGCGGCGGTCATGTATGCAATTTCTGTATGATCCAAACACCGGTCGGGAACAGCTTCGTATCGAGGGTGAAAACTACAAATATCTTTTTAAAGTACGACGTTTCAAAAAAGGAGATAGCGTACTTTTACGCAATTTAAAAGATTCTTTCGCTTATCGGTACAAAATTGTCGAAATTGAGAGAAGATACGCCGAAATTGTGTTGCTGGAAAAGGAAATATCGAATTTGCAACCAAGGGGTTACCTTCAGCTTATCTGGTGTATCGTCGATATGAAAGTGGTGGAGAAGACGCTTCCCATGCTCAATCAAATCGGTGTTTCGAAAATTACATTTGTTTATTGTGATCGAAGTCAGAAAAATTTTCGTCCTGATTTTGCAAGATTTGAAAAGATTTTGATCAACTCATGTCAGCAGTGTGGCAGAACGGATTTAATGGAACTTGAAACATTATCGAATCTCGATGAGGTGTCAGAGCGATACGGGAATTTCGCGGTGCTTGATTTTGGCGGTACTTTGGAATATGAAGAGGTCTCTACCGTTTTGATCGGGTGCGAAGGTGGATTTACCGATAGGGAACGAGAAAAGTTTGCATCACATCGTAAAATCGGTTTGGATACGGAGTATATTCTCAAAAGTGAAACGGCGGCGGTAAGTATCGCCGCCAAACTCTTGATTTAATTGATTTTTTCTGTTATACTTATGGTCCCCTCCCCCTATATGGCAGTAGACCGAAATTTTTTTGGTCTGCTGTTTTTTCTGCATTAAGTGAATTATAAACAATATTTTGCTAGACTCGCGTCCTAAAAACCAGATTCTTGTTATCGTATGCAAGAATATAAAGAAGGATTGAACAATGAAAAAAGGTATTCACCCGGAATATATGGAGTGTAAAGTTTCTTGTGCGTGTGGCAATAGTTTTGAGACAATGTCCAACGTACCGGAATTGAGAATCGATATCTGTAACGAATGTCACCCGTTCTTTACGGGAAGTCAGAAAATCGTCGATGCGACCGGACGTGTTGAGAAGTTTAAAAAGAAATATAATCTGAAATAATTGTAACACTTGCTCTATTTTGTTCCCACACCGATCGGGAATCTCTCCGATATCTCTTTGAGAAGTTTGCAGCTTCTTGAAGAGGCATCGCTCTTTTTGTGTGAAGATACCAGAGTTACGAAAAGGCTGCTGCACCTGCTTCATGAAAGAGGGCTCCTCAAACGAACTTTTGAAGCGCAATTTTTATCGATGCACTCTCACAATATGTCGCAAATGTTGGGAAAGCTGGATTTTGAAATGTTGCGCAATAAAACCGTGGTCTATCTAAGCGATGCCGGAATGCCGGCTGTTTCGGATCCCGGGTGCGAGCTTGTCCGTTTTGCGCAGGAGCATCACATTGACTACGATGTGCTTCCCGGTGCAAACGCGGCACTACTGGCCTATGCGCAAAGCGGCTTTTGTGAGACGCGGTTTTTGTTTTACGGTTTTTTGCCGCATAAGGGAAGTGATAGAACGGATGCACTTCATGAAGCGATGTACAGCGGCTATGTGACAATCATTTATGAATCGCCACACCGGTTACTGAAGCTACTTGAGCAGATATGTAACATAGATGCACAAAGAGGAGTTTTTTTGCTCAAAGAGGCGACCAAGAAATATGAGCAACGTTTCAAAGGTAGTGTCGGTGAAATTTTTGAACGTTTACAACATGAAACTATTAAAGGTGAATGGGTTGTCGTTTTAAATAGTGACACAAAAAGATGCGCTACGATAACGGTTGAAGATATAGTTAAACTGGATTTACCGAAAAAACAGGCGGCCAAATTGATCGCCAAAATCACTGGAAAACCCGTAAAACAGTGTTATCATGAACTTATTTAGCACGTTGTTAATCGTTTTGTAGTAAAATGAAATTATGATAATATACGGAAAGCAAATTTTTTTATACGTTTTGCGAAATTATGCCTCATTGATCGAAGAGATCTATCTGGCAAAAGAGGTAGACAAAAAACTGTTTGCCGAAATTTCCCGTTTGAGGAAACCTGTTTTGCGTCTGGATGCTAAAAAAGCACAGGCGCTTGCACACGGTGGAAATCATCAGGGGATGCTGATGAAGATAGCGGACCTGCATTTCACACCGTTTGAAACGGTAAAAAAATCTGCTTTTATTGTTGTGTTGCATGGTGTGACAGATGTGGGAAATATTGGGGCGATTATCCGTTCCGCATACGCTTTGGGTGTCGATGCGGTCATTATTTCGGGGATCAAACATATGAAACTGGAGCCGCTCGTGCGTACCAGCAGCGGAGCGATTTTTGAAATGCCGGTTGTTCTCTATCCCGATACCGCAAGTTTGATCAATGAACTGAAGCAGGCCGGTTTCAGCACGTATGCCGCTTCTATGAACGGTGAGGATGTAAGGGAAGTGACGTTCAGGACACCAAAAGCGCTGATTGCAGGCAGTGAAGGTGAGGGGCTGCCGCAACGGTTGCAGAATAAATGTGACAAGAAAATAGCGATTCGGATGGAAAGGGCGTTTGATTCGCTCAATGTGAGCGTAGCGACTGCGATATTATGTGATAGGATGAGATAGGGATGGACGACAATAAAAATAACGAAAACAATTCACAAGAACCACGTAAAACACGGGCAAGAAGAACGAAAAAGAGTACCGCCGCACAGAGTGCTGAAAAAAAAGAGGCTGCAAATACGGAAAACGAGACTAAAAAAGAGAAAAACCGAACGGAAGAGAAAGAATCGGTTTCTTCAGAGCCGAAAGATTATCGTGAATCGGTACTCTATTTGAAACGGATCGGTCTAAAAAAAGTATCGAATAAGACTTTCATCAATGAAGCGGACCTCGCTGCTTTCCTCGAAGAAGATTTTACCAATATCAACAAAACAAGAGCGCTCGGATTTATTCAGATTCTTGAGCGGGAGTATCCTGTCAAACTGGATGAACTGCGAAAAGCCTATCTGGCTTATCATCAGGCGAATCAGGCAAAAGAACAAAAAGAGCTTTTTGTACAACCAAAAGTCGATGAGGACGAGATTTGGAAAAAATATGCGATGTGGATCGTGCCGATTCTCTTTTTGGGTGGTCTTGTATGGTACTTTCTTTCAGGGGAGAAGAGTGGGTTGAGCGAATTGGAGTCAGAGAGTAAAGTGGTCTCGACCGATATCAATACCGATATTGTTTCCGAAGCGGAAAAAAATCTGACGCAATACGAACAGAAAGTACCTGAGCCTGCACCGCGTGAAGAGCGACAAAACGTCATCAATTCCGCACGTGCGATGCCGTTCAGAAGGGGGGAGATTGTAGCTCCTGCGACAAACCAAACGACACAGGCGGCACAAGAGACCTCCTCTCCTGCGACACCGGTTAAAGATTTGGATCAAAATAATATTAAAGAGCCTGCAGATGATCTGGACCTCGATCTTATGGTCAAGCAGATGGTCAAAGAGTATAATCTGACAATTCCCGAGGATGAAAATAAAACAGCAAAAGAGAGTACAGAAACCGCAAAAACAGAAAATGTGCTGAAACAGAAGAAAAAGCCCCCTGTTGTAGCCAGAAAGCAAGAACAAGTCCAAAAAAAATCTGATCGTGTAAAAGCGACGAAACCGAAAAAAGAGATGGGCAAATATGGAAAACTCTATATCGTGCCGCATAAAAAGAGTTGGGTCGGCGTTATCTATCTGGATGATTACACCAAACGCGATTTCCTGATCCGCAGAACATTGAAACTCAACCCCAATCGTCCGCAACTGATTGTTGTGGGACAAAAAGAGTTTGAGATTTTCAATAACGGGTACTCATATCGTTTCAGAGGAAGAGGTCCTGTACGATTTATCTACAAAGACGGTGATATTATGGAGATCAACAACCGTGAATTCAGGGCATATAGCAAAGGTGTAACGTGGTGAGAATTGTCGTCGTTGTTTTGCTCCTTTTTTCTTATGCGCAAAGTGCCTCTTTATTTCGGGAGATTGAAAATATCACGGGGGAGAACAGTTATATCGCCAACAAAAAAATTATTCGAACACTGTTTAAAAACGAGCGAACTTTTTATACCCGGGGGCATGTCGATTACGAGAAAGTCCTTTCTATCCTCAAAAATAACCAACTGTTGCCGGTGAAACTTTCCCGTGCAACACAGATTTCGCTCGGTTTTGCAACCAGAGAACGCCACCCTGTCGCGTTTATCAAGCTGGTGCGCGATACGCTTCATGAACTTGGATATAGTCGCATCGATATTCAGAAAGTGATTCAGGATGCGAGCGGTTTTCTCTATAAAGTCAATGTCTATTCAGATAGCGCGCCTGACCCGATCGCAATTGTAGAATCGTTTTCTAAGAAAGGGTGTGATGTTGTCAAAATCAAGCGTTTTTCAATTGCAAACTGGCGTTATTTCGTCGATATCAGAGGGTTGGAAATGGTACCGGAGAAACTGCCGCGTCAGAAGAAAATACATTTACCTAAACCTCTGGAACCTTACTGGATCAATGTGTCCGATATCAAAGTAGTATTGTTCAACAGCTCCCGTGCAAACCGCTGGCATCCGGATATTGTCTTTTATGATCGTTTCATGAATGTGGTCGATAACTTTTCGAAAGATATAAAAAGTTATAATATCCGATTGGAAGTACCTGAGAATGCCAGATATATGAAAGTTCGCGATCTGTATACACTTGACAATATTCGTCGTGGACTGACCATATACCTCGCAGACAAGAAATAACATACCGTTTCAATAATCAACATTATACAAACAGGAAAACATTTTATGTTCGATGAAATACAGTTTAATACGATCAACAGATTACCTAACTATGTTTTCGCTGAAATCAATGAGATAAAACTCAAAGCCAGACGTGCAGGTGAAGATATTATTGATTTCAGTATGGGGAATCCGGACGGTCCCACTCCTAAGCATATTGTCGACAAGCTTGTAGAGGCCGCGCAAAAACCGAAAAATTACGGTTATTCAGCAAGTAAGGGAATCTACAAACTACGACTGGCAATTTGCAACTGGTATAAGCGCAAATACGGTGTCGATCTCGACCCTGAAACGGAAGCTGTCGCAACGATGGGTTCAAAAGAGGGTTATGTGCATCTGGTACAGGCAATTACCAACCCCGGTGATGTTGCAATTGTGCCGGAACCGGCGTATCCGATCCATACGCACGCTTTTATCATTGCGGGCGGCAATGTCGTTACCTCTCCACTGGTTTTTAATGAAAAATATGAACTGGACGAAGAGGTTTTTTTCGATAATCTTGACAAGGCTTTCAAGGAGTCTATTCCCCGCCCAAAATATGTGGTTGTTAACTTTCCACACAATCCGACAACCGTAACAGTGGGAAAACCGTTTTATGAAAGACTTGTCGCTTTGGCAAAAAAAGAGCGTTTTTATATCATTAGTGATATTGCCTATGCTGATATTACGTTTGACGGATACAAAACACCTTCGATTCTTGAGGTAGAAGGGGCAAAAGATGTCGCGGTCGAGAGTTTCACGCTCTCAAAAAGTTACAATATGGCGGGTTGGCGTGTCGGTTTTTTTGTTGGAAATCCCAAGTTGATCGGTGCGTTGCAGAAGATTAAATCATGGTTCGATTACGGCATGTTTACGCCGATTCAGGTTGCCGCTACCATCGCACTTGACGGTCCGCAGGATTGTCTGGATGAGATTATCGAAAAATATCGTAAAAGACGTGATGTCGTCTGTGAAGCGTTTGCCAATGCCGGATGGCATATCAACAAACCGCAATCGACGATGTTTATCTGGGCGAAACTGCCGCAGGTTGCTTTGGATAAAGGGATGAAGAGTATGGAATTTTCAAAAGCGTTGCTGACAGAAGCGAAAGTGGCTGTCAGTCCGGGGATCGGTTTTGGTGAACACGGTGATGAATATGTACGCATCGCGCTGATTGAGAATGAAAAACGGATTCGTCAGGCGGCACGTAATATCAAAAGATATCTGCATACTTTGCGACAGGAGCGCTGATGATCAGGGTAGGGATTATCGGTGTCGGAACGGTAGGACAGAGTGTTGCGGCAATTTTACAAAAAAACAAGGCGTTGATCAGTGCCCGTGCCGGGAAAGAGATTGTTGTCGTCAAGGGAGCCGTCAGTGATCTTTCCAAAAAACGTGATGTTGATATTCCGCTGACGGACAATATTGACGATATTCTAGAAGATAAGTCAATTGATATTGTTGTAGAACTGATGGGCGGTATCGATTTACCGTATCGCATCGTTACCAAGGCGCTTTCAAAAGGAAAGGCGGTTGTAACGGCAAATAAAGCGCTGCTAGCGTATCACCGTTTTGATTTGCAGGAGATTGCCAAAGATATTCCGATCGGCTATGAAGCGAGTGTTGCCGGGGGAATTCCGATCATTAACGCACTGAAAGTAGGACTCAGTGCGAATCAGATTCTGGCGATCAAAGGGATCATGAACGGCACCTGCAACTATATGCTGACAAAAATGATGCATGAAAATGTCAGTTATGATGCGGTTTTACGTGAAGCGCAGGAGTTGGGTTACGCCGAAGCGGATCCGACATTTGACGTCGGCGGTTTCGATGCGGCGCATAAGTTACTGATTCTCGCCTCGATCGCATACGGTATTGATGCGAAACCTGAAGATATTTTGATTGAAGGGATCGAAGGAATCGAGCGCGACGATATCGACTTTGCCAATGAGTTCGGGTATCGGATTAAGTTATTGGCGATTGCGAAAAAAATTGATCGTCGTATTGAACTGCGTGTGCATCCGGCGTTGATCAAAAAGGATCGGATGATCGCAAAAATAGATGGTGTCATGAACGGTATCAGTGTCATCGGAGATTGTGTCGGAGAGACACTTTACTACGGTCCGGGTGCGGGAGGAGATGCGACGGCGAGTGCGGTCATTTCCGATATTGTCGAAATTGTCAGAGCCGGACAGAGTTCTCCGATGCTCGGTTTTAAAAAACCGTTTCAGAGCGAAGAGTTGACTTTGATTCCAAAAGATGAGATCGAAAGCGAATACTATCTGCGTATGCTTGTCGATGATGTGCCGGGTGTATTGGCGAGTATCGCGACGGTGCTGGGTGAAAACAATATTTCAATCGAAACGTTTTTACAGCGACCGTCAGATAATCATAAAAAAGCGACGTTGTTATGTGCGACACACTGTTGCAAGGAGAAAGATATCTTAAACGCGATCAGGCAGATTGAATCGCTGCCGCATGTCAACAAGAAAGTTGCGATGATCCGAATCGAGGAGTAAATATGACAATCGACTCTGTATGTGCGTACTGTGGGGTAGGGTGTGATATCGCCGCAGAAGTCGAAGGAAATCAAATTGTCGGAATTTTTGCCCGACCGGACGGGGAAGTGAGCGAGGGGAAGCTTTGTGTCAAAGGCAAGTACGGATACGATTTTGCCTCTTCGCCGAATCGGCTTGGGAAAGTCAAAATTCGCAAATCTTTTCTGGACAGACACGCGCTTTTTTTACCGCGTACACTTCATGAAACATTTGCGAAATATATGCCTGATGAGAGCGGATATATCTATCCAAAACTGGAAGAAGCGTATGCGCTGGTTGCCTGGAAAATCAAACAGGTAAAAATGCAACACGGTAATTTTGCGTTTGCTTCGATCGGTG
>WGAE01000226.1 GCA_015489185.1 Campylobacterales bacterium | reverse complement strand
CACCGATCTTGCGTGGAAACAGGCAATCAACTGGCTGGAGCGTTTCCATACACCCGCGTCCGTAAATGAAACAACCGATGCAAACGCACCGCAGGAGGTACTGCTTTACAAACTCTTTGAAAAAACCGCCTGGGGCAATGAACCGCTCACCCTCTACAAAAGCAGGATTCTCAAAAAAGGGGGCTACGGTAAACCTTACCGGGTCGATACCGACAACCTGCTCGACCATCCGCGCCGATACCGTTACGTCCAAAAAGAGGATATCACCCCGCTGACACTGCTACGTGCCCTTCGTAAACCGCTCTACCCCTACAGCGTGGTATTTGAAGGCGAGACCGGGGCACTCGCACTCTCAAAGATCATCGCCACAAACCGGACATTTTTCAAAGACCCCGTCCATCCTGTACAAAAAAGCGAAAACACAATCCATCTTACGTTTCACTGGGAAGAGGTCTCCCAAAACCAAATGCGCATTGTCTCCAATCTGCACCCGGAAGGGGTTTTCATCCCCACAGAACCCTTTTTCTATCTTGATCCCGTCACCAATAGACTTCATGAACTTCTGAGCGAATATGACGCAAAAACGATCACCCTGCTGCTGGATGCCCCCGAAATCGAGAAAAATCAGATCGAGCGCTTCATGAAGAGTGCTCTGAGCACCCTCAAAGCGATCGATCTGCCGATACCCGAGACATTCCAATGCGAAACGATCGATACCCCGCCCGTTCCCAAAATCCTCGTGCGACAAACCCCGGACAATCCCGACGCACACTCCGAACTTCTGGTTTCCTTTCTTTACGGCACATATGAAATTCCCGCACTGCCGCAAAAACGATCCGCGCTGGCGGGAGAATCGGAGGCGTTTGTCAAAATCGATCGGCGTCTCAGTGAAGAAGAGAAGTATCTGGAAAGCCTGCGTCACTACGGTTTCAGCGCCCCGGTCGCGGCAACGGAAAATCGCTTTGAAATTGCGGATACGGATATACAAAAGAGACTCGAAAAGTGGCGAGTTTTTCTCGAAGAGGGAGTCGAATCATTGCAAAAATCGGGGTGGATTGTCGAATTTGCCGAAGATTTTCAGCTCCGTTTCGAACATGCCGACACCGTGACGATCGAAGCAACCGAAGAGAGAGGGAGCGACTGGTTCGATATCCACCCCGAAGTTGTTTTGGAGAAGCAGCGCATCCCTTTGCTGCCGCTTGTCTCGACCCTTCTGGAGCAGTACGATTCGCCGGATGCGATTCCCGAAAAACTCAATCTCCAACTTGACGAAACCACTTATCTGCACCTTTCGTCAAAAAGTGTCAAACCGATCCTCCAAACCCTTTTTGCCCTCTACACGCCCCGCACCGATTCACATCTGAGACTCGGTCGCTACGACGCCCACCTGCTTGAGGGGATCACCCGCGCACCGATCCGCTGGAACGGTCCAAAAGAGCTGCTTGAACTGGGACAAAAGCTTCGCAACTTCAAAGGGATCGAACCCTGCCCGCCCGCTAAAGGAGTGCGTGCGACGCTGCGCGACTATCAGCAAAGAGGACTCGACTGGCTCGCCTTTTTGCACAATTATCATTTCAACGGTATCCTCGCCGACGATATGGGACTCGGGAAAACGCTGCAAACCCTGGCACTTCTGCAAAAGCTCAAAGAGTCCGGCAAACTGACCCGTCCCGTACTGATTGTGATGCCCACCTCACTGATCGGCAACTGGAAACAGGAAATCGCGAAATTTACGCCCGACCTGAAAGTACTCGCCCTCTACGGCAATCGTCGCGCCGAAGATTATCCCCGCGCCAAATCGTACGATATCCTGCTGACGACTTATCAGCTGGTACTGCGCGATCTTGACAAACTTGCAAAGATTGAATACGACTATATCATTCTTGACGAAGCGCAGAAAATCAAAAACCCAAAAGCCAAAATGACACTCGCGGTCAAATCACTCCGGGCACGACACAAACTCGCCCTGACCGGCACACCGATGGAGAACCATCTGGGCGAACTCTGGTCAATGTTCGACTTTCTGATGCCCGGATTTTTATACACCTACGATATATTTGTCAAGCAGTTCAAAAATCCGATCGAAAAAGAGTCTGATCAGACACGCGGCAAACAGCTCAGAGAGAAGATCGCCCCCTTTATGCTGCGTCGTACCAAAGATGATGTACTTCATGAACTCCCCGAAAAGATCGAAATCATCCAGAAAGTCACTTTCGGTCCCAAACAGGCGTTACTGTATGAAAATATCCGTCTGGCGATGGAAAAGCGGGTTGCCGACGCCATTCGCGCCAAAGGGGTCTCCAGCGCCCGCTTCACGATCCTCAACGCCATTTTGAAACTGCGTCAGGTCTGCTGCGATCCGAAACTGCTCAAACTTGATCAGGCAAAGCAAACCGACGAGTCCGCCAAACGCGATACCCTCTTCGAACTGCTGGAGGAGTTGCTCGCAGAGGGGCGCAAGGTGCTCCTTTTTTCTCAGTTTACGACGATGCTTTCGATCCTGGAAGCGGAGTTGCGAAAACGCAACATCGACTTTACGAAACTGACCGGACAGACAACCAGACGCGAAGAGGCGATCGCACGGTTCGGCAAAAACGGCTGCAACCTCTTTTTGATGAGCCTCAAGGCGGGCGGCGTGGGACTCAACCTGACCGAAGCCGATACGGTCATCCACTACGATCCGTGGTGGAACCCCGCCGTGGAAGATCAGGCGACCGACCGCGCGCACCGTATCGGACAGACCAAAACGGTCTTTGTCTACAAACTGGTCGTCGAAAACTCGATCGAAGAGAAGATCCTCGACCTGCAGACACAAAAACGCGCACTTTACGACACAATCTACGACAAAAAGCAAGCCCTGCAGGAACTTTACGACGCAGACACCCTCCTCTCTTTGCTGCAACACTGATCTTTATGTTTCCATAAACTCCGTCATATAGCGCCGGTAAAGCAGCGGCACCCACTTTTTCTGCAGTTTGATATTGCGCCTTGCGGGAATCGTGACACTCTGAAAAAAGGTCTTCCAGAGTTTTTGAAACTTCTCCTCCGAAGCCGAACGCAGAGGCTGTTCAAACGCGGCGACTTCATGAAGCTCTCCTCCCGCCTCGTTTTTCCAGTACGCCAGCGCACGTTTGGTATCGTGAATGATAAAATCGTACGGATTGAGCCGCTTCGCAAAATGCGCCCCCAGAGGTGCGACGATATTGAATTTGCCCTCGATCCTGGCGTAGAGCATCCCGTCGGACAACTCTTCAAACCGGACAAAACCGTACATTTTGTGCAGATAGCGAAAATATTCGCGCGCCAGATTTTCGATATAACGAATCGAAGGATGGGTGATATCCGCAAGATGGCGCTGATCACGAAATCCCAGCACGATATAGTCGTAAAGCGGCTTTTCGAAAGGTTCGCTGTCGCACATGAAGATATGAAAAATGCGCGCATAGTAACGTTTCTCAAATTTTGTCCGTAACGATTCAAGCACTTTTGCGGCATGGGTGCGGTTGGTGATGATACTGATATTTTCATCCGTCAAATCCCACTCTCGCGCCGATTTGATGATACGACGCGCACTCTTTTTACGCATATAGCTTTCATACACCAGTGTCAAAAATCCCTCAAAAGATCCGTCGTACAGAAACGTCGCCATCACACCTCTCCCGTCGCGGCACTGATATGCGCATCGAAGAGCGAGGGCTGATAGAATCGTTTCGGCGGTAACAACGCCTTTTTGATCGCACCGGGTTCATCCGCTTTGGTTCCGTAGTATCTGCCCCCTGCGGTGATGAAATGACGCGCGCGTCGCAAAACGATTCCCAGCACTTTAAGATCATCGAAACGCAGCGCTCTGAAACTTCTGGCACGAATAATCTTCCGCGCACCCCGTATTCCGATACCGGGTACGCGCAGCAACATCTCCCGATCCGCCCGGTTGACCTCAACCGGAAAATATTCGGGGTGCTCCAGCGCCCAGACTGTTTTGGGATCGAGTTCTTCATCCAGAAAGGTGCGCTTTTCGAAAAGTTCCCGGTAGTCGAATCCGTAAAAACGCAGCAGCCAGTCCGCCTGATAGAGGCGGTGTTCGCGTAACATCGGCGGTTTGGTATCGAGTGCGGGCAGATGTTTGTCGGCGTTGGTGGGAATATATGCCGAATAGTAGACCCGTTTGAGCAGCGCCTTTTGATAAAGCCCGGATGCCAGCGCGAGAATCTCCAGGTCGCTCTCGGGCGTGGCGCCGATAATCAACTGCGTACTCATCGCAATAGGTCCGCGACGCCCGGGAAGTGTTACATCTCTTGCCTGCCGCAGCGGTAGCATCACTTTTTCGCGTGTCTTTTGCGGTGCGAGCAGACGCAATCCCTCTTCCGACGGCAACTCCAGGTTGGCGCTGACCCGTGTCGCCAGCGTGCAGGCTCTGGCGATCAATTCCTGTGAGGCACCCGGAATCAGTTTCAGATGGATATAGCCGTTGAAGCGATATTCATATCGTAAAATCTCCAGCGCCCGAATCAGCAACTCCATCGTTTTGTCTTCACTCTCGAAAATACCGGAACTGAGAAACAACCCTTCGATATAGTTGCGTTTGTAGAAGTTGATCGTCAACTCCGCCAGTTGTCTGGGTGAAAAAGCGGCTCTGGGGATATCGTTGCTTACACGATTGATACAGTAGGCGCAATCGTAAACGCAAAAATTCGTAAAGAGTACTTTCAAAAGCGATACGCACCGTCCGTCTTCGGTAAAGGTGTGGCAGATACCGCTTCGATGAGTACAACCGATCGCACCCGCGCGTACATCAGACTCCGCACCGCTGGAAGCACATGAAACATCATATTTCGCACTGTCGGCAAGGATCGCAAGCTTTTCGTAGATATCCATACCGAAACGATACCGGATTTTTACGAAAATCGACAGAAATATTTCAAAATGAAATGTTTTTTTGTAAAAATGCTATTTCCACCTCGGAAAAAGTGTTGATTGCACGAAAGCTTTATCATTTGAACATCCAAACCGAACGATTGCCGAAGGCAAAAAAAGTGCACCCAATCCCAAAGGGGCGCTTGCGTTTGCACTTGTTAGTTCGGTTTTGATGTGCTCACGAAGCGACAAATGGTAACTTGCTTGAATGAAATCAACACTTTTTCCGAGAACTGTGAATTGGGGAAAACGGAAGTGGTGGGTCCACCAGGACTCGAACCTGGGACCACTCGGTTATGAGCCGAGCGCTCTAACCAACTGAGCTATAGACCCGTAAAGGGGTGGTGATTTTAGCCCTTTTTCGCTTAAAAAAGGCTTTTTATTCCTCTCCGAAACGCACCGAATCGTAAAGCGTATCATGACGAAAACTGAGCAAATTCTCCAGTATGCCCAAAAGCACCATGAACGTGATAAAACTGGTTCCGCCGTGACTAAAAAGCGGCAGCGGCAACCCTACCACCGGCGCATATCCGAGCGTCATTGCGATATTGATACCGCTGTAGAGAAAAAGCAGCAGCGCCAGCGACGCCGCGACAACCTGTATGAGATAGTTGCTCTTCATGTAAAGCACCATCATGATCAGATAAAGAATGATCAACGCATAAAGCGCGATCAACACCACCCCGCCCCAGAAACCGAAACGCTCCACGAAAAAGGAGAAGATAAAATCACTCACCGCGATCGGCAGAAACTTCAGGTGTGTCTGGGTGGCATCCTCTTTACTCTGCCCTGTCAAACCTCCCGAGCCGATCGCGATAATCGACTGACGTACGTGGTAACTCGGTTTTTCGGAGAGAAAATCTTTGATCCGCTTTTTCTGATAATCATGAAGCGAGGTATAGATCAGCGGCGCACTTACCAGCAATATCGCCCCGATTACCAGCCAGATACGGTAATGCACCCCGATGATGAAGAGTACGCCGTATCCGACAAAAAGGAGCACCAGCGCACTTCCCAGATCGGGTTCTTTGGCAATCAAGATAAAGGGAATCAAAATATAGAGACTAAATTTTACAAACGCCTTCAATCCGTATCCCTGTTTCTCGTCGGGCGGATTTTGATAGATCAGATAAGCCAGCATCATCACAAAGGCAATCTTCATCAACTCCGAAGGCTGAATCGTCAGATGCACAAACGGCAACTCCAGCCAGCGCCGTGCGCCGAGCTTCTTGACGCCGATAAAAGGAACCAGCGCCAGCAATAGCACATTGAACCAGTAAAAAAACGGTACCAGCCACAACAGACGCCGAATCGGGATCAAAAAGAAGAAAAAAAACGCCAGCAATCCCGCCCCGTAATAGAGCAACTGTTTGTGTGCAAGCGAGGGATGCAGCTCATCGACCAGAAAGTAAGATGTCGCTATAATCGGGATGATCAACAGAATCAGAATATAGTCGAAATGGAGAAAAATACGTCTGTCGATCCGTATCAAAAGCCAACCTTCTTTACTGCCGGAGTTTATTTTTGGAGATTATAGCACAAAAAGCGCAACGTTTGGACAAACTGTTACAGGAAATACTTCATGAGCCGCGCAACCAGATCGAACAGTTAATCAAAAAAGAGGGAGTTTTCGTCGACGGCAAAAAGGTACACAAATGCGGTCTGAAACTCAAAGGCGGCGAAACCGTACGCTGGGAGATTCCCGTCAAAGAGAGCCGTCCCGTTGCGCCGACCGATCTTGAGATCGACATCCTCTACGAAGATGACCATCTGCTTGTCATCGACAAACCGCCGCATCTGACCGTCCATCCTGCTCCCAGTGTCAAAGAGCCCACCCTCGTCGACTGGCTGAGAGCCAAAGGTATCTCACTCTCGACACTCAGCGGCGAGGAACGTCACGGCATTGTTCACAGGCTTGACAAAGAGACCAGCGGCGCGCTCGTCGTCGCCAAAACCAACGAAGCCCATCGAAATCTGGCAAAACAGCTCGAAACACGAACGATGGGACGCTACTATCTGGCGATCATCGACTTGCCGCTCAAAGAGGATTGCATTGTCGAAAAACCGATCGGCAGAAATCCCGTACGCCGTACGAAAATGGGGGTCGTCCCAAACGGTCGTTACGCCAGAAGCGCCTTTGTCAAGCTTGCGACCTCCAAAAGCGGCAAAGAGGAGCTGATCGCGGCAAAACTTTTTACCGGACGTACCCATCAGATCCGTGTGCATCTGGAATCCTTATCCAGACATATTATAAATGATTTTACATACGGATTTAAGAAGAAAAGGGATATGATCGGCAGAGTTATGTTACACGCATACCTGATCTATTTCACCCACCCTGTCACCGGTGAAAAGATCGTGCAAAAAGCCCCGCTCCGGGACGATTTTCAGGATATGCTGAGAAATCAATTTGACATGAAGGATATAGATGAAAAGATTGATCCCGATTACCTTGTTTCCAGGTTTGATTTTCATCCTGCTGCTCTTTAGCGGATGCGGCGGTAAAAATATTCCCAACCCGATCGCAGGACTCGGACAACTCAGGCTCGATCGTTCGCTTCCGATCGTCAAAGATCTCAAAACAATCAACTCGATGACCGAAATCGCACTCGAGTGGAGACCGGTCATTCAGCGCAATATCGCGGGATACCGCATTTTCCGCAGTGAAAACGGCGGAGAGTATAAACTGATCAAAATCATCCCGGACCGTTACAGCGCCCACTATACCGACACCCATATTCGTCCAAACAGCACATATGTCTATAAAGTCTCCCTCTTTACCTACGACGGTCGCGTTTCACTGACCAACACGACCAAACCGGTTTCGACCAAAGGACAGGTACGACCGCCGATTCTTGTGGAAGTGATCTCCGATATGCCCAACCGTGTCAAACTGCTCTGGCGCGCCCACCCCAATCCAATCGTCAAGGCGTATATCGTCGAACGACGTGAAGTCGGTAAAAAAACCTGGCGTAAAATCGCCGTTTTGCGCAACAGACTGACCGTCGAATATATCGACAAAGATGTCATCCCCGGCAGAGAGTACGAATACCGCATTCGCGCCAAAACCTACGACGGTATCGTTTCACCGCCGAGTATCATCAAAACAGGGCATGCAAAATCGCTCCCGTTGCCGATCACACGCATCAACGCGTCAGACAACCTTCCTAAACAAATCCAGATCACATGGATCGATCCAAATAAAGAAAGTCGTCAGATCGTACAGTACAATGTCTACTCGAGCGCATTCAAAGACGGACTCTATACCAAACTCGCCTCGACCAAAGACAGAAGTTACGTCGACAAGATCAACAAAGACGGTGCGGTGCGTTACTATCAGGTCACCGCGGTAGATGCTGACGGACTTGAGTCTCCGCGTGGAGTGATTGTCGCCAGAGGTAAAACGATGGGCAACGGCGCCGGTCCGGTCATTACCAGTGCCGTCGTACGCCAAAACGCCGTCATTTTGACCTGGCTGCCGCCGAAAATGGGACCCGGAGAGCATCTTGCCAGCTATACGATCGTCAAAAAATACTGGGACGGCTGGCGACTGCGCAAACTCAAAATCGTCGATTTCAAAAGCGACTCGGTGCCGGTACGTTTCATCGACAAGAAGATCAAACCCAACACCAAATATACCTACTACGTCTACGGTGTCAACGATCAGGGAATTCCGACGGAGCCGTCACGTGCGGTAAGTGTCGAAGTGAAAGAATTACGCTGATTTGCACCGAAGATGCCGAATATCCAAACCCGAAACTACACACCCGTCGCCCTTCCCGCAAGCTGCGACGGGTACACATTTGAAGCGCGTGCAAAATCAGCGCGCGGTGATGAACTGATCCTCACCCGCTACCGTGATAAACGTTTTTTGTTACAGGTGATTCCCCGAGAGAAAAAAAACGGCAAAGATTATTTGATCAAAGCGGAAAAGATTACCCGCGTCTCCCCCGTGACGATTCTTCAGGGGGCGCTTAGAGCGTTTGCGAAACTGCACCGGCTGGAACTGACCTTTTCCAATGTCGAACCCAAAAAAGAGGGAATCGTTCATGAAGCGGATTTTTCGATTCTCAAATCGATCGAATGGTTCGACACCGGGCTTTCATACGACAAACCGTTGCTGGTGGAGGTGGGATTCGGCAGCGGCAGACATCTGCTCTACCAGGCGAAACAGCACCCCGACAAACGGATTATCGGCATCGAAATACACCGCCCTTCGATCGAACAGGTGATCAAACAGTGCAAACTGCAAAATCTCGATAATGTCCTGATCGCCGACTTCGACGCGCGTATCTTTTTGCAACTGCTCGAATCGAACAAAGTCGAGCGTATCTTCGTCCACTTTCCGGTACCGTGGGATAAAAAACCCCACAGACGCGTCATATCGATCCCTTTCATCGAAGAGGCGATCCGTGTTCTTGCCCCCAAAGGGACCCTTGAACTGCGCACCGACAGCGAAAACTACTTTCACTACAGTTTCGAAACCTTCAATGCACTCAACCGCTACGACCTGCAGATCCGAAAAAATCACGCGCTTCCCGTCAGCAGCAAATATGAAGATCGCTGGAAACGGATGGAGAAAAACATCTATGATCTGATCTTCATGAACGAAACGGAGTCGGACCCAAAACCAAAGCGCATCCCCCTCGTCTTCGATCGTCCCATCCCTTTTTCAGAGGCGAAAAAACGGTTTGAAAACGTCACGATCAAAGGCAAGGATCACTTCGTCCATTTCGAAACACTTTATGAAATCGACGAAAAGAGCGGATTGATCAGACTTTCGATGGGCGCTTATGAAAAACCCGAACACAAATTTTTACTTTTCAATGAAAACAGGGTACAATATTTTCCAAAGCAAACCATTTCGATCAATCAAAATATTGCATCGCACAACATCATAAAAGAGTATTTTCATGTCTAAAATCATTCAGGCACGTAATCTGGTTCTGGCGTACAAGAAGAACGAACCGATCATCAATAACACCGATATTTCGATCGAGGCGAAAGATTTTGTTTTCCTGACGGGTAAAAGCGGTAGCGGTAAATCGACCTTTTTGAAATCACTCTACGGTGAACTCGCCGTTACAAGCGGGCATCTGAATGTCTGCGGCTTCGATCTGGAATCGATCAACAACAAAAAACTGAATCTGCTGCGTAAACATATCGGTGTGATTTTTCAGGATTACAAACTGATCAACGAATGGACCGTCGAAAAGAATGTGATGCTCCCGCTGATGATCGCCGGATACTCCAAACAGGTCTGCCGGATGCAGGCGCACAAACTGCTCAAACATGTCAAGCTCTCCCACAAAACCGAAAAGTATCCGCTGGAACTGAGCGGCGGCGAGCAACAGCGCGTCGCGATGGCACGGGCGCTGGCGCACAACCCCGTTTTGATTATCGCCGACGAGCCGACGGGAAACCTCGACGACTATTCGTCCGAAGTGATCTGGAATCTGCTCAAAAGCGTACGTCAGCATATCGGCAGTACGATCGTCGTTGCGACACACCGCATTCCGCAGACACTGGGCATAGACTATAAACAATACTTTCTGGATGAAGGACATATCTATGCAGTCTCTTAAAAATCATCTTTCGTTCATCGTCCCACTGTTCATCCTGCTTTTCAGTATCCAGTTCTCAACGATGCTCAACCGCGCCGTTTCCGATTACGAATCGAAGCTTGCGGGAGATTATACGATCATCGTCGTTTCGCAAAAAACCCTGCCGCAAAAAGAGATCGCCAAAGTACTGCCCGAAATCAAAACGATATCCGAGATCTCCAAAGAGCGCTATATCAAACGAATGCAAAAAGATATCAGCAAAGCGGATCTGGTCTATCTCAAAGCGAGCCTGCCCCGCTTCTATTCGGTCAAACTCAAAACCTTTCCGACACCGCAAAGCCTGCAAAACCTGACGAACAAACTGAAAAAACTGCCGGGGGTCCAGAAAGTCGAAACGTATAAAAAAACCTTCAACAAACTGCAACAGTTTCTCTATCTGGCAAAAACCGCTTCGATGGTCTTTACCGTATTTATTTCGATCATCTCGATTTTGCTGATCATCAAACAGATGGAGATCTGGACACTGCAGCACAGTCAGCGAATGTACATCATGGGGCTTTTCGGTGCCCCCTACTGGATGAAGAGTGCATCGCTCTACAAATCGGTCGTCGTCGACGCGTTGATCGCTTCGTTACTGGTTGGATTTACCTTCCTGATCATTCCCCAATCGGCGAACTTTGCCGCTATCTATCGGGATCTGGGAATCGACCTGCGCAACTTCAGTTTCTTTTCGGATGTCGCGCGTCTGCTCCTGATCGCATTGGTCATTTCGATCATCTCCGTTACGATTATCATCCTCAAAAACAGACAGAGATAATCGCTTCATGACGATGCGTTT
>WGAE01000225.1 GCA_015489185.1 Campylobacterales bacterium | reverse complement strand
GCAGCGTCAGATGTGTATAAGAGACAGGATAAGCGATGATAAAAACCATCAGTAATATAAGATAGATATTTTCGACTAAACCGTAACTGTAAACAAGATAAAGCACCCAAAGCAAAATTGCACCCAGTGGTGTCGGTACACCTTCGAAATATTTGGTTACCGTTCCGGCTTCGCTTTTGAGATTAAAATCGATCAAGCGTCGCAAACCGCTGATGATATAAAACAGAAAAACGACACCCGCAACCACCGTTTCCGGAGTACTGTTTTTCTCAAGTGCATAAAAAAGTAAAAATGAGGGCATCACAACAAAGGAGATAAAATCCGCAAACGAGTCGAGTTGAATACCGAATTCACATGAAAGATGATATTTGCGCGCGATCTTACCGTCCAAGATGTCAAACGCACCCGCTATCCAGGCAAGAACGATCGCAACAAAAAAGTTCCCCTGCTGGATATAATACATCGCTATGATACCCAGCGAGATATTGGAAAACGTAACGAGATTCGCAAGATTGAAACGATTCTCTTTATCAAACAAATTGAAATTCATACAAAATGCCTTCCGGTTTCATAGCGCATATTATAGCGTAGCATTTGTACAAAAGTTCTTGTAAGTTTCAAAGGTATCGTCAGACAAGACGATCGGCGATATCGATCATCTCAAAAAATGTCTCTACATTCCAGCTCGCCGTACCGACAAGTACCCCTTCACAATCGGGAATTTGTAAAATCTCCTCCGTATTTGCCGGCTTCACACTTCCACCGTACAAAATCGGTGCGCTGATCTTTGATTTCAATCTGCGCAGCGTTTCATCGATCTGTTCGACCGTTGCCGAAAGTCCCGTACCGATCGCCCAGACCGGCTCATACGCGACAATCAGTTTCTCGTACGAAAGATCGATGCCCTCAAGCTGCGATTCGTTGTATGCGATCACAGCGTCGATTCCTTCCGTTCTTACCGCCTCCGACTCACCGATACAGTAGACGATCTCAAATCCCTGTTTGCTGAAAAAATCAAATTTTCGTGCACAAAGCTCCTGGGACTCTCCTAAGATATGCCGTCGTTCGCTATGTCCGATCAATATCGTCTTTAAGCCGAACTCCGATATCTGCTCCAGCCCGATCTCTCCGGTAAAGGATCCGCTCTCCACCGGATAAGCGTTTTGCACACCGACTGTGATATCGCTGCTGAAGCTAAAGCGATCCAGTGCTGTCGCCGGTGGGAAAACCATCACTTTCTGCGCACTCTCTGTTTGCTGCAGATGCGCATCAAGCTTTTGAAGATACTCCCGTGTAGAGGATCGGGTATGATTGGTTTTGAAATTGGAGGCGATAATCATCGTTTTACGCCTTTCGTACCGCTTCGATACCCGGCAACATTTTACCCTCAAGCAGTTCGAGACTCGCACCGCCGCCGGTAGAGATAAATGTCATCTCATCAATATCACCGGCTCTTTGGACCACATCCGCCGTATCACCCCCGCCAATGATTGTCGTCGCGTGAGACTGTGCGATATGGTGACTCATCATGATCGAGCCTTTGGAGTATTTATCCATTTCATAAACACCCATCGGACCGTTCCAGAGAATTGTCTGAGCGTCGTTGATCGCCTCTCTGAACAGGCGGTTCGTCGCAGGACCGATATCAAGCCCCATCCAATCTTCCGGTATCTCCTGAATCGGAAGAAATTTCACCGGCGCAGTCTCGCTCAACTCAGGAGAGACAACCAGGTCGACCGGCAAATAGAGTTTGACCCCGCGGCCCATCGCCCGATAGATAATCTTTTTCGCATCCTCGAGCAGATGATCTTCGACCAGAGATTTTCCGACTTCATACCCCTGTGCCTTGAGAAACGTAAATGCCATACCGCCGCCGATGATCAGTTTGTCGATCTTATCCACGAGATTGACAAGCGCCTGCAGTTTTCCTGAAACTTTACTACCGCCCACAACCGCCACGAACGGACGTGTCGGGTTCATGACAGACTTATAAAAAAAGTTGACTTCACGTTGCATCAGAAAACCGGCTGCACGATGGTCGTCATCGAAAAAGCTTGGAAGCGCATAGATCGATGCGTGTTTTCTGTGACTCGCTCCGAAGGCGTCGTTGATATAAAAATCCGCCATCGATGCCAGCCTTTTGGCAAACTCTTCATCGTTTTTGGTCTCGCCCGGGTTATAACGGAGATTTTCCAGAAGTAAAATTTCACCCTCTTTCAGATTTTTAGCTTTTTCAATCGTATCGTCTCCGACAACATTATCCGCCATCTGAATATCCATTTTCAAAAGGGAGTGCAACCGTTTTGCCACCGGCTTCAGAGAATCACGCTCTTCATTCCACTCACCGGGTTTGGGGCGTCCGAAGTGACTTGCCAGAACAATCTTACAGTCACGATCCAGACAGTAGCGGATCGTAGGCAATGCGGAACGGATACGGCGATCGTCGGTGATATTTCCAAACTCATCTTTGGGCACATTGAAATCACACCGAATAAGAACTCTCTTCCCTTCTAAATCCAAATCTTTGATAGACAATAGTTCCATACTACAACACTTCCTTAGATTTTATTTGATTTACACTTTTGAAATTGTATCACTCATATTTCGCCACATGCGCCGCCATATCGATCAGACGACAACTATACCCCCACTCGTTGTCGTACCAAGCCATCACTTTAACCATATTGCCGTCAATTACCTGAGTGAGATCGGCAGCGACAATCGCACTGATCGGACACCCGATAAAGTCAGAGGAGACACGTTTGTCATGATCGACAAGGATATAATCTTTCATCGCACCGTTTTGTGCCGCTTCGAAAGCCGCGTTGACTTCTTCTTTGGATGTCTCTTTTTTGACAATCACGTTCAAATCGATCATCGAAACATCCGGTGTCGGAACACGAATGGATTGCCCGTTGAGTTTTCCCTGCAAATGAGGCATCACCAAACCGATCGCTTTTGCCGCACCCGTAGTCGTCGGAATCATATTCACTGCCGCCGCGCGTGCACGACGCGGATCTTTTTTATGTTTGACATCCAGAATATTTTGATCATTCGTATAGGCGTGTACCGTTGTCACCAATCCTTTTTCAATACCGAACGCATCGTCGATCACTTTGGTTACCGGTGCCAGGCAGTTTGTCGTACAGCTTGCGTTGGAGATGATTTTTTGTCCCGCATATTGATCTTCATTGACACCCATGACAAAGGTAGCTGTCTCTTTATCTTTTGCCGGAGCGGAAAAGATCACCTTTTTGATGCCGTTGTCAATATAAGGCTGTGATTTCTCCTGTGTATAAAAAGCCCCCGTACACTCCAGCAAAATTTCCGCACCGTATTTGGCAAAATCGAGATTTTTCGGATCACGGTCATTGAGAAATTTTACTTTCGATTTTCCGATTTGCATATAATCATCTTCGAGTATCTCGACAACATCATCAAAGGTTCCGTGCACGCTGTCATATTTCAACAGATATTTAGTCATTTCACGATCTGTCGTATCGTTTACCGCTACCAGCTCGATGTCGTCACGATCATTCAAAATCCTGGCAACACATCTTCCTATGCGTCCAAATCCGGTTATAGCTACCTTTATAGCCATTCATGCCCCTTGTATAGTAAATTTTATGTATAATTTGGTAAAAGATTAAAAATATCGTCAATAATATTTTATATTAATATTTTAAGTTAAAAAAGGTTTTAAACAGTTTAAATGAAGGCGGCAATTTTCGGAGGAAGTTTCGATCCTCCACACAAAGGACATGAAGAGATCATCAAAAAAGTGCTTCAAAACCTCGATATTGACGTACTTTTCGTCGTGCCGACCTATTTGAATCCGTTTAAAAAAAAATATTTTGCAGCGCCGAAAGTACGTTACAAATGGGTAAAAAAGTTACTTCTTCCCTATAAAAAAGCCAAGGTTATTGACTATGAACTTCGCCGACATCGCCCCGTCGCGACAATCGAAACTGTACGATATCTGAAAAACAAGTATAAACTTGATAAAATTTATCTCATTATCGGTGCCGACAATCTCACATCTTTGCACAAATGGAAACATTACGACAGGTTACGAAAAACCGCCGAATTTGTCGTTGCAACCAGAGGTGAAGTCGAAATCCCAAAAAAGATGAAAAAACTGGATATTTCTGTCGATATCAGTTCGACCACACTCAGGAAGAAACCGGTTAAAGCATATCTGCCCAAACGTATCGCAAACGACATAATGCGCTACTATCGGCAACATCAACACCATAATAAGGAGCAGAATGAGTCATAACAAAATTGAAACGATTGTCAATGTTCTCGACGAAAAAAAAGCGGAAAACATTCAGGCATTTGACATGAGAGGACACGACTATATGGTCGACGATGTCATCATCGCTTCGACACAGGGGAAAAAACACGGTCCCGCCCTGCTTGATTATCTGGTACCGGAAATCAAAAAAATGGGTGAAAAGATACTCCATACCGACCAAAGCGAAGAGTGGATCGTCATCGATCTGGGAGATATGCTGATCCACCTGATGACACCGGAACATCGCACAAAATACAACATTGAAGAGTTTTTGACCGAATACAAAAAAAACAAGTCAACCCAAGTATAATTTTATAGTTACTTCATGTAACAATCGTCGATAAATACTGTTATTCAAAAAAGTGCGAGACCTGTCACTCTTCAATATTTTGACAATATGCCGAGTTACTTACAAAAATATCAAGTAAGTAACGAGGTAATTTATGACCGCCCAACTCAAATATCCGACCCCACACACCACAGCGCTACTGACCAGAAAAGAAACTCATCCTTCATTTCCGTTCAAAGAACTCGAAAATATTCATAACACATCCTCTTCAATTACAGACAATCGCATACAGATCGGTGCAAAATGTCTGCTCTTAAAAACTGATCATGAAGGTTACATCGAGTATTGCAACAAAGCTTTCGAAAACGTTACCGGTTATACGGAACCAAAAATCATTAAAAATCATTTCTCTCTTTTGTGGCACCCGCAAATGCCTAAAACTATCTACAGATTGATGCAGGAGCATCTGGCAAAACGAAAAAATTTTCTGATGGTACAGAAAAATCTCACCGCAAACGGTAATTATTACTGGAGTATTACCGAAATTCATACAAAAATCAACTACGCCTCCAACTCTGTTTCAGGATATTTTTTCTATCAAAACGAAGCTCCGGGCTGGACTCTTCATGAAATTGAACCGATCTATCGCACTCTTTCAGACATGGAAAAAGAGCGCGGCCTTAATGAAACAGTTGCTTATTTTAAACAATTTCTTCACACCCGCCAACATACCTACCTCTCCTACATCGAAAGAATAACAACAGGTATTTCGTTCAGTAAAAGAATTGCAAATCTGCAACGCAAAATTTTCGATACCACACGAACCAAAAATTTCTTTACCGAATAACCGCAATTGCAAATTTAAGCAAAAAGCGACCATAATAAACCGCAAAAAAGGATACGATGTGGCAATTCGCGCGACAAAAGCGGAAATCGAAGAGATCAAAAAACGGTTCATCGAACACTACAAAGACGCGCATACCGAGTTACATTACCGCAACCTCTATGAACTGCTTGTTGCGGTAATGCTCTCCGCACAATGTACCGACAAACGGGTCAATATGATCACCCCCGCGTTTTTTGAGAAATACCCCTCTCCCAAAGCACTTGCCAAAGCCGATCTCGACGATGTCAGGGAACTGATCAAAACCTGCTCCTTTTTCAACAACAAAGCTAAAAACCTGATCAAAATGGCACAAAGTGTCGTAGAAAACTATGACGGGGAGATTCCGCTCGATGAAAAAGAGCTGGTCAAACTAGCCGGCGTGGGAAGAAAAACGGCACATGTCGTCATGATCGAATACACCAAAGCCAATTTGATGGCGGTCGATACACATGTCTTTCGTGTCGCCCACCGTCTGGGTCTAAGTGACGCAAAAACCGTTGAAAAGACGGAAGCGGATCTGGTCAAAGCGTTTAAAGACAACCTCTACATACTACACCAGGCGATGGTACTGTTTGGACGCTATATCTGCACAGCAAAAAATCCCAAATGTGATACGGAGTGTTTCATGACCGATCTGTGCAAATCCAAAGATCGTTTCAAGGCGGGATGATGAAATTCTCTTTTTCCTGGAAAACGGTATTTTGGGAGATCGTCAAACTGACCCTTTTGCTCTTTATTGTCGCCAATGTCGTCAGTTATATCCGAAAACCGCAACTGATCGACAAAACATTGCCAAATCTGACAGTCACCACACTCGACGGCAAACAACATTCACTACAAGAAAACGATTCAAAACCGACTCTGCTCTACTTCTGGGGAAGCTGGTGCCCCGTATGCAAAATGAGTTCACCGGTCATCGACGATCTTGCCAAAAGTTACCGGGTGATCACATTTGCCGTCAACAGCGGCAGCAACGAAGATATCAAAAGCTATATGCAACAACACGGTTTGCACTTTCCCGTCGTCAACGATGCCGACGGCGCCGTTACACAAAAGTTCGGTGTCGATACGTTCCCGACACTCTTTATCTACAACGCACGCGGCACCAACACCTTTACCGACGTAGGGTATACATCCTCGCTTTCACTTAGGCTCAAACTCTTCCTTTCACGTTTCATAAACTAGAGAGCCTGCCTACCAGAGGGGCGTGATCACTCGGCGTGGGCGAACGCCTGCGTCTGGTCCACAAATCGACTTCGATCGATTCACACACTTCCGTCAGCGCATCGGTCGCCATAATATAGTCGATACGCATACCTTCGTCTCTCCATATTCCAGCCGTACGATAATCCCACCAGGTAAACGCTTTTTTCTCCGGATATTTGCGGCGAAAACAGTCATGAAGTCCTGTATTTAGCAATGCCCTAAGCTTCGCTTTTTCACTCTCCAGAAAACCGACACGTCCTTCAAAAACTTTCGGATCATACACATCGATCTCTTCCAAAGCGATATTCATATCCCCCAGTACAATCACCTTCGTATATGTTTGCATCAATGCTTTGACATAGTCGGTCAACAGATCGTAAAATGCCATTTTGTAGAAGTGTTTGGGGTCGTTTTCGTCACTCTCTCCGTGCGGAGCGTAGACATTTAAAATCACCGCACCCTGAATCTCCACTTCAATAAGCCGCTTCTGACGATCCAGTACATCATTGTCAAAAACTGTTTTCACACGATCGATCGGCAACTTCGAACAGACGGCTACACCGTTGTATCGCTTCTCCCCGTTAATCGCCAGATGATATCCCAGCTTTTCAAAAGGTTCATGAGGAAACTGCTCCGCTTCACACTTTAGCTCCTGAAGACAAAGAATATCGACCGGATTTTTCTCTTCCAGCCATCTGGCGATCAGTTCAACACGCGAACGGATCGAATTGACATTAAACGTGGCAATCGTGACAGGTTTCATCGTTCAAAACAGACCAGTACATCCGACGAAGCTTCAAAGAGAATATCTTCGACACTACCACCCAGTATCGTATCGGGATCGGCAGGTGCGACTACAAGCAGATCCGCCTCTTTTGTTTCGGCAAAGCGCACCGCATCCGTAGCGACACCGCTCTCACCGATCTCGAATTTACACTGATACCCTTTCTCTTTACAAAATGTTTCAAACGCTTCACGTCTGGCTTCCAGCAACTCGGTATAGACCGTCACGTCCATACCGATATCGTACGGCTCAAACGTCGGATCGACCGCCGCCGTCACCGGAATATACTGAAAATCCTGATAAAGCATCAAATCAAGACCCGGAAAAAGATCTTTGAGATAGCGCAGGCATCGTTCGCCCGGAACCGTATCGACTACCACAACCGCTTCGGTGTAACTTGCCGCACTATCTTGCAAAACCAAAACGGGTGCGACTCGTTTTTCCGCCAGCTTTGCATTGACTTTCGGCGCCGTATGTGTGACAATAAGGCAATCTCCCTCACGCTCCGCCTCCAGCGCGGCACGATCGACAACATCGTTCTCGTAGACAAAAACAGCGGCATTTTCAATACCCGTCGCATTCACTTTCTGCTGCAGCTCGTGACGAATATGTTCCAGATCACTCTTTACATCCGTATCAAAAACAGGCAATTCAAAGAGTGCCTCCTCTTTGACGAACATGACCGTCAACCCTGCTTCATGTGCTTTGGCAATCTGTACACTTTTTGTAATCACCTCATCGCAACGTGTAAAATCACTGCATAGAGCCAAAATACGATTTAATCTTCGTAACATCTCATACTCCTTACATTACGGGAAAATTTTACCCTCGTCAAGCGCCTCTTTGGAGAAAGGAAAGACAATATCATTATCATAAAGCAGTTTGCTTTCATCTTTCCCTTCATACTCTACCTGGGAGAGAAAATGCTTCATCGTATTGATGCGCGCCTCTTTTTTGTTATCGGTATGCACGACAATCCACGGTGCAAAGACAAAATCGGTCTTGATGAACATCTCATCTCTGGCTTTGGAGTAGTCGTCCCACTTCTCCTGCGCCTTTTCATCCAGCGGACTGATTTTCCACTGTTTGAGCGGATCGTTGCGTCTTGCTTCCAGCCGTCTTTGCTGCTCCTCTTTGGAAATGTCAAGATAGTATTTGAAAAAAATGATTTTCGAACGTGTCAAAAGGTGTTCAAAATCCCCCACCTCTTCCATAAAGAGCTTATGCTCTTCCTCACTGCAGAAACCGAAAACCTTTTCGACACCGGCACGGTTATACCAGCTACGGTTAAAAAAGACAATCTCCTCGCCGCTGGGCAAATGGGGAACATACCGCTGAAAATACCACGATCTGCGGTCTTTATCGGAGGGTTTGCCCAGTGCGACAACACGCATTTCACGCGGACTCAGATGCTCCGTAAACCGTTTGATGATACCGTCTTTCCCGGCGGCATCCCTCCCCTCAAAAATCAACAACACCTTCTTTTCATTGGCAATCACGTCGCGCTGAAACTTGACCAGTTCGACCTGCAGATCGTAAAGCGCCTTTTTATACGTTTTTTTGTCCATTGTCATCCTTTTTCAAAACCTTATTGACCGATTATAACAAAACATCACTCCCTTTATCTGTCAGCGGACATACTTTTGCGATCTTCCTGTCGTTCAAGCCGCTTGTCGATATATTCACTGAGCGGTTCATGATCTCTGTAGAGACGATAGATATAACTGAAAAGAAACGAAATAACGACGACAACTGCCGTGGAAACCAGTGCCGTCGGATTGTGGATGAAATTATAACCGATCAAAACGACTACCGATGCAATACACGCCAAAAATGCGATAAAAGAGATCCAGCGATTCGAATTTGTCTCTTCGTAACGGATGAAGTTCGCGAGATTGACAAAAGCGAAAATTGTCAAAAAACCGAAACTACCCGCCACCGAGATATTTTCCAGATTGAACATTGTCGCGAAGATAACCGCCGCCAGTCCGATGATGATCATCCCCTCATATCCGTTTTTGACCTTATGTTTGAACCCTTCCGGCAATTCACCGTATTTGGCAATCAAATAACTGACACGACCGCCGCCGTACAGTGTCGCGTTGATTGCCGACGCGGTAGAGAGCATCGCCGCGATCGCGATGACAATGAAACCCGTTTTTCCAAAGAAAGGCTCCGCCGCAACCGCCAGTACGTAATCTTTCGCTTTTTGTACCTGTTCGGGTGTCAGGTTGCCGACCGCAACGACCGCCACCGTCACATATAAAACGATTACCGAAAAAACAGACCAGAAAAAAGCGCGCGGAATATTCTTCTCCGGTTCTTTAATATCCGCCGCGGTATTTGCAATCAATTCAAACCCTTCATATGCAAGAAAAATGATCAAACCGCCCGTCATGATCGACAAAGGTGATTTCCATGTATCAAGCGCGAGCCTTTGCGGATCGATCGTAAAAAAACATGTCACACTAAAGATGATTAAAATCGCCAGCTTGATAAAGACCATAATATCTTCGGATCGCCCGGTCATCCACGCACCCATCAGATTGATCCCCACAAACGTAAAGAGTACCAGCACAATCAGCAACTGCTCCAGCCACAGCGTTTCATGCCCCATAATCAACGCCGATCCGTAACTACCGAAAGCGTAGGCGTAGAGCGCAAGCATAATGATATAACTCACCAGCAGCAATGTATTGATCCACCCGGCAAACACAGTGTTTCCGTACGCCTGAACGATAAACTCAATTGTGCCGCCTTCACTCGGATAACGCAGTGAAAGTTTGATATAGGAGTATGTTGTCAGCAAAGCAATCAATCCCGCCATCAAAAACGCCACAGGCGCACCGCCGCCCGCAAGTGTGATCGTCAATCCGAGTACGGCAAAAATACCGCCGCCTACCATACCCCCTACCCCGATACTATACGCTTCCCAAAAACCTATTTTACGTCTGGTAAACATCTTTTAGTCTCCATCTTTTTGCTGTCGGGCATATGCTTCCTGAAGCGATCGGCGTAACGCTTCGAGTTTTTCATGATACTCCGCATCGCCGTAAGCGACAAACCGATCGTAGTAGCGATGCCGGTATGCGATTTTTTTGGCATGTTTAATCGGACACCAAAACTGTTCCGTACGTGCCGCCACCTCTACCGTATATGCCATTAAACCGTTGAAATAGCTGCAGTAAAGACAGTTGATTTTCTCGATAATATTCAAATAGGCAAGATATTGCCTGTCAAACACAATATACTCACTTCGCTTGACCAGAGGAATGTGATAGACCCGAAAATTGATCTGCTGGTAGAGTGTCACAAAAAGATCAAGCACCAACGCGGGAACGATCACCGCGTAAATTATCGGAGCTGTTAAAACATAGGAAATCTCTGAACTTCGAAGATAGCGATATATATCTATCAATGCCGCTTTTTGTCTGCGTAGTATTTCTTGATCGAACCGAACCCGACCCTTTTCTATTTTAAAAGGAACACGACGATCCTCTTTTTCCAGCTCAATTTTCAACTCTTTTTCAAGCGCAACAATCTGCTTCAGCAACTCCTCGATTTTCGGGTTCATAGAAGATCCTTTTTAACCCCATTATAACGCTTATCCAATAAAAAAGGGGAAGAGAGTTTTCACTCCCTTCCCCTTGAGGTCAAGCTTGCCAAATATCGTTACTTGACTTCGATTTTTTTCTTTTTTTCCTCTTTTTTCACTTTCGGTAAAGTGATTTCGAGTACACCGTCTTTCGATTCGGCTTTGATATCCTCTTCGTTGACATCTTCAGGTAATCGGAAACTTCTTTCAAATTTACCAAAGCTGCTCTCTACTTTATAGTAGTCTTTCTCTTTGGTCTCTTTTTTGAACTTTCTCTCACCTGAGATAGTCAATACACCATCACTAATGTCAACATGAATGTCATCTTTTTTCACACCGGGAAGATCGGCTTCAATATAATAGGCTTTTTCATCTTCTCTGGTGTTTACTGTCGGAACAAACGCAGTAATTGTATTGCTCTCCTGTGCTACCGCAGGATACGCTCTGAACAATCTGTCTTCCAGTCTTTTAATTTCCGCAAACGGATCAAATTTTGTTACCATCATCTCCAACTCCTTATTTGTTAATTTTATTGATAGTATTTCTATCAAGT
>WGAE01000224.1 GCA_015489185.1 Campylobacterales bacterium | reverse complement strand
GTATAAGAATAATACGAAAGGATGTATGAATGAAACAGATTTTTACAAAAGCGGTTCTGGCCGCGATGGTATCGGCTTTTGCGGTTTCGGCGTTGCATGCGGAGTGGGTGATCGTCGATCCGAGTGACGGCGCGCAACTGGTTTGCTGCAAGAAAAAGAGAGTTGTTCGCAAAAAAGTGGTCAAAAAGAAGATGACACCGTGTGACAAAATTCCGACCGCTAAAACTTATCCGCTTAAACCGGGTGAGAAACTGGCTCCCGCAAATGTCAAACGCTGTATCAGTTGTGATCTGAAATACGGTGTAATTAAATAATTTCACTCTTCGCACGGTTGTGACGAGATGACCCGTATTTCGTCACAACTAAATCCCGCCTGTTTGCGAAGCGGGACGTTGACAAACCCTTTCTTCTTTTTTGCTCCCGGTAAAACCCGCTCGACAATATCAAAATAGCTCGCCGGTTCGACCCCCGCCTTTTTGCAGGCGTAACGAAACCAGCGGTCTCCTTTTCGTACATGATCGGTCTCTTCTGTCAGTATGATTTGAAGCGCATCGATGATTTTACGACTCATTGTATCATCAATACGTTCGAGTTTTTCGATAATCAGCGGATTGGCATCCAGACCCGCCGCCTCCAGATATCTCGGGACGACTGCCATGCGGGTCAAAAGATCGGGTGTCTTTTTTGCCATATCGAACAAAAAGGTATGTACCGGAAAGTCACCGTAACGGTAACCGAGTTCATGAAGCAGTCGTTCGAGCATTTGAAAGTGGTCGATCTCCTCTTTGGCGACTTCAAGCCAGTCACGGTAAAATGCATCCGGCATATTTCGGAAACGATACGTATGATCGAGCGCCAGGTCGATCGCGGAGTATTCGATATGGGCGATTGCGTGCAGCAGCCGCGCTTTGCCCTCGTCGGTGGAGAGTGCGCTGCGTTTGGGGAGCGTGGTTGCGGGAACGATAGGACAGATATTTGAAAATGAAGGTTTTTCGAATGTAAGAGGTGATTTGTCATGTGCAAAATCGATCGATCTGTTTTTTGCCTGATAACGTGTGTAAAAGGTTTTGAATCCGGTGATCTTTTCGGCAGGTTCTGAAGTGCGCAATATTGCTTCAAGCGTTTGAAAAAATTCCATACCGATATTAAAGCAGAAGAGGGATTTGAAATCGATTAAAGAAAGCAGTCTTCATGACGATTTTGAAAGTAGCAAAGGAAACGTAGTGATGACCAGATTGACAGACAAAAAAGAGAGCAATTCCGTAGAAAATCTTCCCGATCGCAGACGTTCCGGCAGACCTGACAGGCGAAAAGCACCGGAAAAGATCAAAACTTCCCGTACGGTTGAAACACTCTTTCGAAACGCGCTGAAATCAAATCTTGAACTAACATCGCTTGCCGACACGAAAGCGAGTATTTTGATTTCGGTCAACGGGTTTATTCTGACCGTGATGATTACGGCGTCGGGATTTCAGCTTAACGAACCGCAGATGGAGTATGCGTTTGTGTCGATCATCCTGACGGCACTCTTTTCGATTACGTTTGCGGTTCTGGCGATTCGTCCCCGTTTTAAGAAACATTTGCTCGATAAACCGTACCAGGATGCTTACAGTTCAGTTCTCTATTTTCAGGATATGGCGGATTATACTCCGGACGAGTATGTAGAGAATGTACGCAAGGTAATCGCTTCCAGGACGCTGACACATGAACACATCATCAAACACTTGCATATGCTAGGACGTGAAATCAAACTCAAATATCTCTGGCTCAAACGCGCATATACGGTTTTTGCGGCAGGGTTGATCATCAGCGCCGTTTTTGTGATTGCGTCGCTGCTGGTATGGGAGCAGGAACTCTCAACAAATCGGGATGTTGCGCAACAACATCCGTCAAGGGTATATGGACGGTGAAACACTTTGAAACTGTTGGGTTGCTGTTGACAGCGGCGATGGCGATACCGGCTTCGCTATGTGCGGGAGATCGGGAGGGATTGCGTCTGGGCGGGCGGATCTCTGCCGACAGCGCATGGGAGATTTTCGCAGCACACGCAACAAATCGCAATGAAGTACGACGTGCCAGGCTCTTTTGCAAAGGCACGTTTGCCAAACGGTTTGCCTATGAAGCGGAGTATGATTTTACACGTGGGGGTGCCTGGAAAGATATCGCACTCTCGTATCGTATTTCTCCTCATACGAATGTGGCGATCGGCAACATGAAGGAACCTTTTTCCCTCGAAGCGCTGACCAGTTCCAAATATAATACTTTCATGGAGCGGGGCCTTCCCAACCGATTGACTGAACCACGCAAAGTGGGGATGCAATTTCGTACCGGATACGGTACAAAACGGTGGTTCTGGCATCTGGAAACAGGTTACTTTACCGTGCCAGTGGAGAAGGTTTCACAGATTGGTACTACCGATTCGGCGGCGCTGCGTACGACACTTTCATACAGCGGGGCGATGTTGTGGCATGTCGGTGCATCACTCGGACATACCCGTTATGATGACCAAAAACGTAAATTCTCCTTTCGTCCGGAGTCGCATCCCGTGACACTGAAATATCTGCAAACCAAACTTAAACATCTGCAAAAGAGTGACCGTTACGGTCTGGAAGGGGTCTGGCAATACGGTCGTATCAGTTTGCAGGGAGAGTATATCGGTACCCGGTTTCGTACCCGAAAAAAAGTGTACAAATTCAGCGGCTGGTATTTGCAGACAAGCTGTTTTCTGACCGGTCACAAACGTCGTTACAAACGCAAAGAGGCGGTATTCGGTCGTCTGAAGGTCTCGGACAAGATCACTTCGGGCGGTCTCGGTGCCTGGGAGGCGGCGGTGCGGCTGAGTCACGCCGATATGCAAAAAGCGGGGAGTTTGACGACCTGGACGTTGGGAGTGAACTGGTATATGACGTCACATCTGCGTACGATGTTTGAATATGTCGCAATCGATATGCAAACCGAAAAATCTTCTCCAAATATACTGCAAATGCGCATTGCGTACGATTTTTAAAAAATGAAAACAGAATCTCTGAACAAGTGTTGATTTTACTCAAGCGAGTTACCATTTGTCGCTTCGTGAATACATCCAAACCGCACTCAAAAAGTGCAAACGCAAGCGCCCCTTCGGGGTTGG
>WGAE01000223.1 GCA_015489185.1 Campylobacterales bacterium | reverse complement strand
ATATACAAGTAATGCTTAAATATGGCTTAATTAGGTGAGGATTTTACTTAATTGTTTATATAAATTGGATACTAATCTATAAACTCGTTTTTACTTTGTTTTATACTTTACCTAATTTGTTCTTTTTGTAACATTCATACAAATGTATCTTCTTGGATCAATTATATTGATAAACCTGTGCAATAATCCACCGATCTATAGAGTGCAAATTTAATCATAAAGGAGTTTTATTATGAATAAGACAGCTGCTTTGATTTTCGCTTTTGCAATTTCCGCATTTGCATTTGACATCAACACTGCAACAAAAGCGGAATGGCTACAAATTAAAGGAATTGGTGAAAAAAAGGCGGAGAGAATCCTCACTTATCGTAAAGAACACGGTAAATTTAACAGTGTTGAAGAATTAAAGAATGTCAAAGGGATTGGCAACAAAATTATAGAAATTATCAAGCAACAAAACGATTCATAAATTTCTAAACGCGGCAAAGAGGGATGTACTTTGTCGCACCTAATTAATTATATTTTGTAAAACTGTCTATACCAATCCACAAACTTTTCAATACCGGTTTCCAAAGATGTGTCGGGTTTATAACCAAGATCGTGTATCAACCCGTTAACATCGGCATAGGTACTCTGAACGTCACCAGGTTGCATCGGTAACATCTTTTTTTGTGCCTTTTTACCAAGCTTCTCTTCAAGAATTTCAATAAACTTCATCAAAGAGACAGGCTGATTGTTTCCAATATTGTAGATATGATAAGGAGCACTTGAACTCTCCGGCGTCGGAGCTTTAGGATCCCATAGCTTATTCGATTTTGCCGGATTATCAATTACTTTGATCACACCATCTGTAATATCATCGATATATGTAAAATCTCGACTCATCTCTCCGTAATTGAAAACTTTAATAGATCTGTCATGAAGTATCGCATCGGTAAAAAGCATCGGTGCCATATCCGGTCTCCCCCAGGGACCGTAAACCGTGAAAAATCTCAATCCTGTAGTTTGGATACCGTAAAGATGTGCATAAGTATGTGCCATCATTTCATTGGATTTTTTTGTAGCAGCATAGAGACTAACCGGATGATCTGTATGGTCACTTGTTTTAAAAGGCTGGGATTTATTCAAGCCGTAAACCGATGAAGAAGATGCGAAACAGAGATTTGTGACTTCATAATTGCGACATCCTTCCAAAATATTGAGAAATCCGACTACATTGGAATCGATATATGCATATGGATTTTCCAGTGAATAACGTACACCTGCCTGCGCTGCCAGGTTACAAACACAATCAAACCCTTCTGTTTGAAAAAGTTTATCGATATGTTCACGATCACCAAGATCAAGCTTGATGAAACGGTGTGCATCATACTGTGAAGAGACAATAGGTTGTCCATATACAATCTGATCAATATCTATTCCCAAATCCTGTAATCTTCCATATTTGAGATTGACATCATAATAATCATTAATATTGTCAATACCGACGACCTCATCACCTCTTTGAAGCAATTTTTTAGTCAGGTTATGTCCGATAAAGCCCGCACTTCCGGTCACAAGAATTCTCATAAAATTACGCCACTCCTATCTGATAATACTCAAACCCGTACTCTTCAAGTTTGCTTTTGTTGTACTGATTGCGACCGTCAAAAATAACCGGTGTTTTCAGGCGTTGTTTCATCTCCTCGAAATCGGGACTGCGAAACTCTTTCCATTCAGTGACCAATATCATCGCATCTGCACCATTGAGAGCGTCATATTTGCTTTGCACATACTCGACGTTTGTATTATCTTTGAGGTAGTATTCTTTTGCTTCATGTTCTGCTTTGGGATCATAAGCTTTGATCTTGGCGCCACGTTTGGTCAGTTCATTGATAATTGTGATAGAGCTTGCTTCACGCATGTCATCGGTACCCGGTTTAAAAGCCAATCCCCATACCGCAAAAATTCTACCATTTAAATCTTCACCGAAACGCTTAATTACTTTGTCACTGATTACTTTTTTCTGATCGTAATTGACCGCTTCAACCGCATCAAGTATACGTGGTGTATATCCGTAATCTTTTGCCGTTTTAGCAAGTGCCTGAACATCTTTTGGAAAGCAGCTTCCACCGTATCCACACCCAGGATAGATAAAACTGTATCCAATACGACTGTCACTACCGATACCGTGTCTGACTTTATTGACATCCGCACCGACGCGTTCACAAATATTCGCAATCTCATTCATAAAGGAGATCTTGGTCGCCAGCATTGCATTAGCCGCGTATTTTGTCATCTCGGCAGATTTGATATCCATTGTGATAAAACGTTCTCTGCTATGGGTAAAAGGGGCATAGAGTTCACGCATCACTTCAAAGGCTTTGTCATTATCCGCACCGATAACGACACGATCCGGCTTCATGAAGTCTTCGATCGCCGCACCCTCTTTCAAAAATTCAGGGTTACTGATCACATCAAATGTCAAATCACTACCGCGTTTATCCAACTCTTCCTGAATTGTCTGACGCACTTTCTCGGCTGTCCCCACCGGAACTGTCGATTTGTCGATCACATACATATGGTGTGTCATATGTTGTCCGATGCTTTTTGCCACCGCAAGCACATATTGCAAATCAGCGCTGCCGTCTTCTCCCATCGGTGTACCTACGGCAATAAAACAGATATCACTCTTTGCCAGTGCTTCTTCAATTTTTGTAGTAAAATCAAGCGTGCCGCGTTCATGGTTTTCAAGTACCATTTTCTCAAGTCCCGGTTCGTAAATGGGGATAATGCCGTTTTTAAGATCCTGCACCTTCTTTTCATCGATATCGACACAGATCACGTTGTTGCCCATCTCCGCAAAGCAGCTCCCTGTGACAAGTCCGACGTAACCTGTTCCTATCACTGATATGTTCATATCAAGTCCTTTTTTCTATTATTGTAATTATTTTGCAGTACATAATCGATAAAAAACATTTAAATAAAGGAGAGAAAAAATTAGTTACCGCGACTTCCCGGTTTGTACGCTTCTGTTCCTTCTCGGCACAGCGGACAGTCGTGCGGATCGTATATTTCAAATTCAAAATCTGCTAGCGCAAAAAACGGCACATTTTCCGGAAGTTTACACGCTTTCGCTGCTTCTTTTGCGCTTCCATATCGTTTACAAAAACCTCGGTTTGCCAGTGCCGCATATGCAACAACCGTACCACCCTGCCCCTCTATAGCTGCAGCCGCTTCCAATGCCGAACCGCCGGTTGTAATAATGTCTTCACAAACCAGCACTTTTTCCCCTTCAGAAACGGAAAAACCGCGACGCAATACCATCTCCCCGTTTACACGCTCGGTAAAAATAAATCGTACGCCAAGCGCTCTTGCCAATTCATACCCTGCCAAAACACCGCCCAGTGCCGGCGAACAGACAGTATCAATCTGCAAACCGCTCTCTTTGATCATTTTTGCAAGCTCTTTTGCAAGCAGCAACGCGGTTTTTGGGTTTTCAAGCACTTTTGCACTTTGCAGATAGTACTGCGAATGCTTTCCACTGCTTAAAAGGAAGTGCCCTTCCAGATATGCCCCGGCATCTTTGTATATTTGCGCAATATCAATCATATTGTTTAAACTTTAAGAAGCTCTGCTTCTTTCTCTTTTACCAAATTATCGACCTGCTTGATCGCCTCATCCGTAATCTTTTGCACTTCATCATGTGCGCGTTTACTTTCATCTTCGGTAATCTCTTTCTCTTTCTCGAGTCTCTTGATTTTGTTATTTGCATCTTTACGGATATTTCGGATGGCGACTTTCGCTTTTTCCCCCATCGCTTTGGCTTTTTTCGCACTCTCTTGTCTCTGTTCAACAGTCATCGGGGGGAAGAAAAGCTTGATCGTTTCACCGTCATTGTTTGGGTTGACACCGATATTCGCACTTTGTATCGCTTTTTCAATTTCAGGCAACAATGTCTTTTCCCAGGGAGAAATCGTAATCGTCGTCGCGTCCGTTACCAAAACGGAACCGACCTGATTCAGAGGTGTAGGATTTCCGTAATAATCCACTTTGATATTGTCGACAATCGCGGTGGAAACTTTTCCGCTGCGAAGTGTTGTAAAATCTTTTTTCAAAACAGCGAGTGCTTTTTCATTGCCTTCTTTTTGATGTGCATAGATTTCATTCAGTGTCATAAAACACTCCCTCTCTATTTTGTTTTCGGCGCGGCAGGTGCCGACGATGTTTTTTCCGGTGCTGCAGGAACGGAAGGAGCAGGAATTTTTGTCGTCTCAACAGTATCGACAATAGAGGATTTGTGCTCCTTATTATAAATATACCCCAATGCTAAAGTATTGAGGATAAACGCCAATCCTAGCGCGAAAGTCAATTTTGCCAAAAAACCGGCAGGACCTTTTGCACCAAAAAGCGTCTCGTTACTTCCGCTGTAGGCACCCAGACCGATAGACGAGCTTTTTTGTAACAAAATGACAATTGTAAGTACAATCGCCAAAACAAACTGTATGACCAAAAGGATTGAGCTCATTATATAAAACCTTTTTTGGATATAATTGAGCGATTATACCCAAAATATTTAAAAGAACCATTAAATGACCGATTACCCGGACTTCTCCAAAACAGATACGACAACTGCAGAATTTTCACGACGTGCAGAAACCTATCAACACCACAATATCATTCAACGAAAAGTCGTCAAGCATCTGATTGCACAAATCACTTCACAACCTTCAAAAATTTTGGATCTTGGTTGCGGAAGCGGTGCAGTTTATAACCTCATAGACTGGAAGATCGAACGTTTTGTCGGAATAGACAAAGCCGATATGATGTGCCGTCTGCATCCACAAAGTGATAAGATAGAACTATTTCATGATAATTTCGAGAACCTCTCTTTACTGCAAAAGCTGGGACATTTCGATATCGTCATATCTTCATCCGCCCTGCAATGGGCAAACGATCTGGAATCTCTTTTTCAAACACTTCATACGATGACAGATGAGATAGCTTTTGCGATCTTTTGCAACGGAACATTCAAAACGATCTACGAAATGACGCAATTGGAATCGTTTTTACCTTCCAAAGAGAGTCTGCAACAGCTTTTGGAAAAGTATTTCGATTGTCAATGTGAAATAAAAAACTATACACTGGAATTTCAAGATAATATTTCTAAATTTCGCTACATCAAACGAAGCGGTGTCAGCGGAGGGAAAAAGAGACTATCGGTACAGGAAACGAGAAGTTTGATCCGAAATTATCCCTTTTCTTATCTGGAATTTGAAGTATTATTCTGTTTTGGAAAGCCGAGGCGATAATTCTCCATCCGTAAAAATACGCTTTTCCAAATCGTATAATCTATAGCGTATCTCTTTAAAACGTTTTGCTTCATGTAGATCACATAATTTGAATGCCTCTTCCAATACTCTTGCACTCTCCTGAGCACGTTTCATATTGGACAATTGCATTGCATTCAAATCGTCTCTTTGCATTTCAGAAGCGGTTGTCGTTTGGTTTAAAACATCATGAAGAATATCTCTTGTAACAATATATCGTATATCATTGTCAGTACGACAATCGTGCCGAAGATCTTTCAACGTTTCACTCAACGCTTTGTTATCGAAAATAAAACGTTGAATATCTTCAAGCACTCGTATACCCTCACGCAGGCGATTGAGATTCGCGTCAATCAGCCTGTGTACTTTTTGGAGAGAAAAGGTATTTCTCTCCGTTTCACTCTTCATCACCGAAAATACCCAAAATTTGCAGCAATGAAGTAAACAGATTGATAAAATCAAGATAAAGTGCCAATGCACCGTCTACCGGATGACCGTAGTTTCCTTGAATGATGTTTTGCGTATCATACAAAATAAATGCCGAAAAAAGAATCGCACTTACAGATGCAATACCTACCTGCATCCAGGGATTATGCAACCAAAAGGCATTCAACAACCCGGCCACGATCACGACAATCAGTGTCACAAAAAGCATTTTGCCCATTGTTGTAAAATCACGGTCGGTATTCATCGCAAACATCGAGAGCGCACCGAACGCCACAGTCGTCAAAATAAACGCGTTGGCTACTACACCGCTGGCTCCCGCACTGATAAAGTGTCCAACCAGTACGGACATCGTCAAGCCGGATACCAATGCAAACGCAAATAACATAAAGAGGTTCAGTCCAGGCTTCGCCCGGGCAAAACCGATACCGAAAATCAACGCAAATTCAAGCAGCACAAATCCCCAGTAATATTCACGAATTGCAGGTATTCCCATCCCGACATATGCACCGGCGGCGCCTACTAACAAACTTCCCGCAAACAACTGATATGTCTGTTTAATAAATGTTGCGAGATCTCCGCCGTACGTACTCTCCTGTGTCTGTTCAAAACTCTTTTCGCCGAGAGACGTCGTCGCTTTGTTTCTGACATAATCTCTGTCATATAATCCCATTTATTTCTCCTGAAATTTATTTTCATTATTAATATTGGAAGTGCTAGTACTGTCTCTTATACACATCTCC
>WGAE01000222.1 GCA_015489185.1 Campylobacterales bacterium | reverse complement strand
ATATAGAAAATTGTATCTGTCTTATTTTGTATATTTAATGTAAAAATAAATTTGCAGAAAAGAGTGAAAAATCCGATATTATCTGGTATAATAGAAGCATTTTCCGAAAAAGGCAGGATAAAAGTTTGATTTTACTGACAAAGAAAAGACGGTTTTTATTTGCGGTTGCGGTGCTTTTTGCGATGTTTGCAACCGGATGCGGCGGTGGCGGCGGTAACACACAAAACGGTAACGGTGATGATACACAGCCCCCGGGTGGAAACAATCCTCCGCAGGACCATCAGACAATTAAATATCGTAAAGTGACGATTGCCGGTAGTTCGATTACCCACGGCGGTGGTTGGCAGAATGAAGGTGAAGAAGGGTATTTGGGAGAACATTCATATGTCGGATATGTAGAGGATTATCTGCGTGAAGAAGTAGCGGATACGCTCAACCCTTCAGAATTGCTTCAGACTCCCTATGTCGATAACGATCCGATGAGTTACAAAGGGCAGATCAACATCTATCCCGCGGGAAGTACGATTACCGGTACGTTGGAAGCATCGGATGAGATTGCGATCGCTTATGCGGGCAGCAATGTCGCTACGACGATTGAAATGGATGTAGATGGACAAACTTATCAATATACGATTCCGGCAGGTGTTTACAGTCCGGTTAAAAAAGTTTTTGACGATACCGATACCGATTTTTACAAAGCGTTTCGTCAGACAAACGAAAAAGCGGTGAAAATCTGGAAACTTCCTAAAACACAGCAACATCATTTTACTCTGAAAGTCAAAACAGGTGAATTGCACCTGAACTTTGTTACCAACTATATGTTTTATATGCAAAATGCCGGGGTTTCCGGTTTTGAAGCGGCAGATTTCCTCTCTACCGAACGTGCTCACTCGACGGTACAGGATATCATCGATTTCAATCCCGATGTTTTTATTTTCGAATCATGTACAAACGATGCCAAAACCTGGCGAAAAGAGCTGCAGCTTGAACAAAATCCCAATGTAGATGCTCCGAGTACAAATCAGTGGATTGTCGAAAATCCGGTAAATTTTACGGCGGACGGTGCTAGTGTAACATTGCCGTTTACGGTGACGGTGAAAAAAGGCGATGTCGTGATTATGGGTGATTATCAGGGTGATATCACCAATATGGCAGTGGGAATCGTTGCGTCAAATACAACGGGAAGAACGATTGATTTATCAAAAATTGTCACGTATGAGGGACAAAATATACAAGATAGACAATATGTCCCTTCATATGTGAGCCGTCAATGCAGAATCAAGCGGATTTCGACATGGGAAGATCGCGTCAAAGAGGTGATTCGCAGAGTCAAAACAGGAACGGGAAAAAGCAATATGCTGGTAGGCATCGGAACTTCGGGAGTTCCAAATTATTACAATCCGGCAAGTAACGATCCGTATACTAATACGCCTTATACGCCGAGAAGACTTTTGGGGTATCGTGAAAAGGGACAAATCATGGCTGCTGAAAACGGTTGGCTGTTTGTCGATTTTTTCAAAAACGTTTTGAAAGACGAACCCGGTGTAGATACAGCACCAATCTGGTCGATGAGAGACAACACCCATCCGAATCCACATGGAAGAGTGCTGTTTGGACAAGCGGTTAAAGCCGTCCTCGTCGGAAAAATGAAATAAAATAAAACAAATCACAGGAGGAGGAACGCTCCTTCTCCTGTTTGCTAGTTATATTCCAAACGTAACCAACAAATTACCGTCTGCAACTTTTACATCTTTGACAAATGAATTTCTGAGCGTATTACGATTGAGTCTATAAACAGGGATACGTTGAAACAGCATATCGATATAGGGTTGCACTTGTCGCATGATTTCAGGTGTGACAAAAGCACCTAAAGAATACCCGTTAAAATCGAGTTTTTCAATTTTGGGAGCATCCAGATAGATATTGCCGCTGTTTGCGTCAAAACGCGGTTTTCCGGAGACATAAACACTTCCTTTTTGTTCTGCAATAAGAGGATTTGAAAAGTGTACCGTCGCACCGGCGGTCAGTCGGTCACTGCCTTTTTGGATGAATGCTTTAGGATCGGAAAGGGTGACGGTACCGTATGCCGTTTTTTGTTTGACGGGAAATTCTCTTTGTAACGACTCCGTAATCTTCGAAGCCGGCACGGAAACCGTCATACCTGCAGGACTTATCTGTTTGATACCGCAGCCGGTTGAAAAGAGGATAGCAAAGAGTGTGACAAAGGTAAAAAGGTACTTCATGAAATTCGCTCCTACATTTTGTTCTATATTGCATTATAACCGGAAAATATAAATATAGAAAATTTTGTCAAAACTCTTGACAAATCAAAAATTTTCTTGTATAATTTCGGCTCTTTTGAACAATACATCATATTCCGGATTAGCTCAGCGGTAGAGTAGGCGGCTGTTAACCGCTTGGTCGCTGGTTCGAATCCAGCATCCGGAGCCATTTCTTCCCACTTTTCTAATATCTATCCCGATATAATTTCTTCATGAAACCTATTTTTCAAAATCCACATATTCAAACACTCTACGCCACATGGTACCCTGCACCAAACCTCCCTGCATTGACAACTGAGCGATTCGAATTGCCCGACGGGGATTTTGTCGATTGTGTCTGGTACGGTAAACCTGTGACCGGGAGTGATGTACCGATTGTCGTTCTGTTTCACGGGTTGACGGGTTCGATCCGCTCGCCTTATATATTACGGACGATGGAAGCGTTGCGAAGCCGCGATTTTGTACCTGTTCTGATGCACTTTCGCGGGTGCGGCGGAGAGATCAATCGTCTGCCCAGACTCTATCACAGTGGCGATACTGCAGATGCGAAAAGCTGGATCGCCGAACTTCGGAAGCGTTATCCCGAAAGCCCGCTCTTTGGTGTCGGTTTTTCACTGGGCGGCAATATGCTTTTGAAGCTGATGGGCGAAATGGGAGAGCATGCTCCGCTCGAAGCGGCGGTGGCGGTGAGTGCGCCGATGGATCTGGCGGCGTGCGCAGTGCGGATCGATCAGGGATTTTCGAAACGGTATCAGCGCCATCTGCTCAAACCGCTGATCGCACAGGTACGGCAGAAATACACTATGTTCGATATGGAAGCGCTGATCGAGTTGAAAAAAGAGGAGCTGGAGAGACTTGACACCTTCTGGAAATTCGACGACGCCTACACCGCACCGATACACGGCTTTGAAGATGTGCATGACTACTATGCCAAATCAAGCGCACGGCAGTATCTGCACGCGATCCGAAAACCGACGCTGATAATCCATGCGAAAGATGATCCCTTCACCGGTGCGGATGTCATACCGACACCGGAAGAGCTTGCACACTCTGTCACACTTGAAGTTTATGAACACGGCGGACATTTAGGATTTGTCGGCGGTTCGTTTGTGCGTCCCGATTTCTGGTTGTATGAACGGATTGGAGATTATTTGAGTGAATAGGATTTAGTTGATTTTTGGACAGACTTGTACTTTTGCTGTTGCATCAGCATTGAGAAGAGGAAAATGAATTGTCAGGAAGCTAAAAGCTCATGAGAAAGCTTGTATCGTATAATGCCCCGGAGTGAAATATCTTCGTCGATCTGAGGAAAATGGACACCTATTCCCCCACCGATCAGTCGAAACTCTTTGAGCTGTTCTTTCGTTGCCGTTTTGAGCCTGGGAGTATAGTCGTACGGGATGGTCAGGATATCGCCGCTGCTCAGGTGAATTGATATTTTATCGTCGAAAGTGATATCATTGATAACTGTTTTATCGGTCAAAATACTCATCCCAGGCTCCTATTAACATTTCTCTTTTTGATTCCACAATTTTCTGCAGTTTTCTGATCTCTTTGGCTGATGTCCGATAACTATCTGTCACCTTCAAGCTCGAAAGCTCGATACGCACATAACTGTCACCTTTTTCGATATGTACGTGGCGTGGCAAATGATCGTCGCTGAAAAAGAAAAATCGATATCCCTCATATCGAAAAATTGTCGGCATAAAACTCCTGAAAATATTTTGTCTATTATAACATAAAAAAAAATTCCTTTTCATCCAAGATCAGATACAACGCTTTCAATCCTCTTGGCATAATACACACAAAAAGGGCAATCATGATAC
>WGAE01000221.1 GCA_015489185.1 Campylobacterales bacterium | reverse complement strand
CTGATACTCTTTATCCAAAGGCAGAGGCTGCGCCAGATGTGCCTGCGTCCAGGATGTGATCTCATCTCCCCAGATAAACGCGATAATCTCGGGAAGTATAAAAAAGACCGCCACCCCGACAATTCCCCAGAAGGTTTTTTTCGGTTTTAACTGTTCCAGACTACGTTTTGTAGCGGGATGTGATTTGATTTTGTTCAACTTTTCTGTTATTTTTCTACGCATCTGCTTGCCTATAAATTAGCTAAAGTTATATGATTAATAATATATTTCAATTATGCTAAAATATGGCTTGAAAATTTAAAGGAGCATATCATGAAAAAAATTGAAGCGATCATCAAACCCTTCAAACTCGACGATGTCAAAGAGGCGATCAATGCCCTGGAACTTACAGGTATGACGGTTTCGGAAGTCAAAGGATACGGACGACAACAGGGACACTCCGAACTCTACAGAGGCGCGGAATATGTTGTTGATTTTTTACCGAAAATCAAAGTGGAAATCGCAGTCAAAGAGGAAGACCTCGACCGTACGATCGAAGCATTGATCTCTGCGGCACGCACGGGTAAAATCGGCGACGGTAAAATTTTTGTGAGCAATATCGAAAAAGCAATCCGTATTCGTACGGGTGAAGAAGACGCCGACGCACTGTAATGTAACAGGATATGTGATGAGTGATTTCAACTATATCATCGATACCTTTTTCGCCCTTTTCGCAATGACGCTGATCATCGTAATGGTACCCGGTTTCGCGATGCTCGAAGCGGGACTGGTACGCACCAAAAACGTCAGCGCAGTTCTGACGGTCAATACCCTCATCTACGCAATCGCATCGATGGGTTTCCTGCTGATCGGCTATACCGTCGCTTTCGGTAGCTGGGATAACGACAATATGAGCAAATGGGCTGCCTTCCTGTTTCAGATGGCGTTTGTCGGTAAAGTGATCAACATCATGAGCGGCGGTGTCAGCGAACGGGTCAAAGTCATCCCACTAATGCTCTTTACCGTGATTGTCTCCACCCTGCTCTATCCGATCGTCGTCAACATCTCCTGGGGCGCAGATTTTTTAAAAGGTACTTTCCTCGATCTGCATATGTACGATCTGGCAGGTTCGACGGTCATCCACTCTACAGGCGGCTGGGCACTGCTCGCAGCGATTATGATCATCGGTCCAAGACGCAACAGATACACCAAAGATGGCAAAATCAACGTCATTCCCGCATCCAACATTCCCCTTGTCGTACTGGGAGCGTTTTTGCTCTGGATCGGCTGGTTCGGTTTCAACGGCGGAAGTGTGGGGTCCATCAGCTCCAAAGAGAGTGCGGATACGGTGGCACTTACGATCCTGAACACCAACACGGCAGGTCTGGCGGGAGCATTGGTTGTTGCCGTACTCGGATATCTGCGATATAAAAAATTCGATATCACAATGATTCTGAACGGTGCACTCGGCGGGCTTGTCGCTATCACCGCGGGACCGGATCTTTACGATATTTACACACCGATTATCATCGGTATTGTGGGCGGTGCGCTGGTCGAACTGATGGTTCCGATATTTGACAAATTCAGACTAGACGATCCGGTCGGCGCCCTCTCCGTACACCTGGTCAACGGTATCTGGGGTACTCTGGCGGTAGGCATTTTCGCATCCAACGGCGATGATATCACCCTCTGGGGACAGATCAAGGGTATTATCGTGATCGGTCTTTTTGCATTTATCAGTTCTTACATCATCCTCTCAATTATCAATAAATTGATGCCGCTTCGTGCGACAGACGAAGAACAACTTGAAGGACTCGACTACTCCGAATGCGGTATTGAGGCGTATCCGGAATTTAAAAAGTCGATCTAAATATATTGATGTACCGTACAAGAGGACTTCCTCTTGTACCGAAAAACGTGTAAAAAAGCCTCTTTACTTATAATCAACTTATATTTTTTCTATAATTAACTATGATTTAACCGTGACTGCCCTATCATGAAAGCACACCAGACAAAGGATGACCAATGAAAAAGATCACAATATCTGCTGTTTTACTTTTTTGCTTCACACTCACAAGCTTTGCATCGGCAACTACAAAACGGTACGAAATCAAATCGGGTATTGTAGATTATAAGATGGAGAGCGGCGGTAATTTTATGGGAATCAAAACCAAATCTTCCGGTACACAGAAACTCTATTTCAAAGCATACGGCAACAAAGAGGTACGCATCATCGAAGATGACACCGTCACTATGGGGCACCCTTCAAAAACCCGTACTTTAACGAAAATTGAAAACGGCACTGTTTATACCGTGGATGAAACGAACAGACAAATCATCAAACAAGATATTGCCGCAATGAAACAGATGCAAAAGGATGGTAAAAACCTCTCTGTGATGGGTAAAGAGATGCTCAAACAATTAGGAGCCCAAAAGAGAGGTACGGAAAAAATACTCGGCTACACATGTGAAGTATGGGAAATGCAGGGAATCAAAATGTGTCTGTATAAAGGAATCCCGCTCAAAATCGTTTCACATTTTATGGGATTCGAACACAAAGAGATCGCGACATCGGCAAAATTTGACATACCTGTCGACGATCAATATTTCAAACTCCCTGACTATCCGATAATCACACTCGAAGAGATGATGCACAAACAGCTTATGAACGATACTTCCACACAAAAGCGTTCCTCAAAAACTGAAACCCCGCCTCATCCATCTGCAGAAGAGATGAAACAGATGCAGGAAATGTTGCAAAATCTCGGAAAAATGTTCAACCGGCAGTAACCTTCAAGCGGGGAAACCTACAGGCTTTCCCCAACATTCTCACATTACGCTTTATCTCCTGTTCAGTCACAACTTGATATAATTTTTTATTATAAACTGAAAATTAACGAAGGGAGATTTTATGCATAAGTTTCTATTATCACTTTTGCTGGCGGGAACAATCGGTTTCGCAACCGAAACCAAACCGAAAATGCACTGCACACTCTCACAGGAAGGACCTGTCAAAATCAGCTGGAAAGCGTTCAAAACACCGCTGAAAATAGGTGTCGGCGGAATGTTTTCACACGTCGAATATACACCCGCAAAAAAAGAGGGAATCAATTTCGCCGAAATTTTGACAGGGGCAAGCGTCACGATCGACCAAGCGAGTGTCGATTCAGGAAATAAGGGGCGCGATGCCAAACTGGTCAAATTTTTCTTCGAACAGATGGCGGGCAAGCAGATTACAGGGAAAATTGTCTCTGTCAAACATGATCCGATCGTACGCGGCAAACCGAAAACCGGTATACTCGATATCGAACTGACAATGAACGGTATCACTCGTAAGGTGCCGATGCATTATCGATTCGATCAGGGGAGACTCAGTGCAGAAGGAACGATCGACCTTTTCGACTTCAATGCAAATAATGCACTACAGGCGCTTAACAAAGCCTGTTTCGCCAAACATCAGGGCAAAACCTGGAATGATGTAACAATCGGATTTTCAACCCATATAAAAGCAGTCTGTGAACCGATCAAACAAAAATAAGGAGGAGATCATGAAGTTACGTTTGTTACTGGTTTGGGCACTGCTCGTTCCGATGCTGGCACAAGCGGCACACAAATGGGTCGTACTCTATGCAGACGGTGTTTCGTACACCAATGAAGCATATATCGTCACAGACAGCTGGTCTGTTCTTGCCGACGAAATCGAAAGACGTTGGGAAAAGGGATATGACATCATCGATATCGAGCAGGGGTATACCCGATGGGTCGGTGTTTTTGCCAAAAACACCGGTTTCAAATCGCAAGCGTATGTGAGTCGACGTGTCTGGGCAGATTTTCGCGATGCTATGAAGAAAAAATTCGCACAGGGATATAAGATTATCGATCTCGCACACGGCGATATCAACTATGTCGGTATCTTCGTCAAGCGCAAAAAAGGTGAGAAATTCAGCTATTTTACTGCTGATTATTACGACGAATTACGCACAAAAGTCAAAAAAGCGTGGCGCAAAGGGTATAAGATTAATATGATCCGATACTATGAGGGACGCTGGATCGCTTTTGTCCAAAAAGATGCCAAAACACCCCAAACACTCGATTCGGCACGTAGCTGGAAAACGTTTCAACGTATCCTCAGAGCACGCTGGAAAGAGGGATATTTTCTGACAGATCTACATTTCGGATTCGATCAGTGGGTCGGTACCTTCTCCAAAACCAAAGCCTACAAGAACCAGGCATACGATCTTGCCAACAAATGGAAATATCTACACTCTTTGATCAACAAACGGTGGAAAGAGGGATATCAGATCGTTCACGTTTCCGAGGGGTGGTAATCAAACCGCTCCTTCGGCACGCAGCAGTGTGACAATCTTTTTGTCGACTGTCGAGAGTGCCAGTTTCTCTATCTCCTGCAGCGTAAACATATGTTCAAGCTTGTTTGATACTTCATGAAGCCATATATCGGCTTCGAGTTTGAAATGGGTATATTGATGTGTCACGCTGCCTATACGCTTTCCAACAACTTTTTCACTTTGCACAAATCCCCAAAGCCCGTGTAAAAACCTCCCCTCACGTTGCTTGAGATGAAACTTGTCGCGATATTTTTGCACGACAATATTTGTATGACGCAGAGGCACTTTTCGCTTTTTTTTGACGGGAAAATCGTAACAATTGAGTTCCGTGGCACGGCAAATCGGTGCAAATGCACAGACATCGCAACGTGCCTCTTTAGGCTGACATACCAGTGCACCCAGATCCATCATCGCCTGATTATAGGTAAAAGGATCCGTTGCATCAAGCAGTTTATGCGCCTTTTCGATCAACACCTTTTCGGAAGGATCATCGAGCGCATAAATCCGACACAGTACGCGACGTACATTCGCTTCCATCACCGCCCGCTTCTGCCGATAGGCAAACGCACAGATCGCCGCCGCCGTATTTTTGCCGATTCCAGGAAGCGCCAGCAGTGCCTCATACGTTTTGGGAAGTTCGGGAGCGCTTAGTTGTGCGCAGCGGTGCAGATTCTTTGCACGGGTGTAGTATCCGAGTCCTTCCCACATCTTCAATACCTCATTGAGCGGTGCGTCCGCAAGCGCCTGCAATGTCGGAAAACGCTTCAAAAAAGGGAAGTAATACCGCTCCAGCACCGTTTTTACCTGTGTCTGCTGAAGCATCACTTCACTCAGATAGATACGATAGGGATCATCGGTATTGCGCCAGGGCAGATCACTTCTACCCTCTTTTGCGTACCAGCGGTAAAGGGCATCATAAATTTTTCGCATATATCAGTGTAACAAAAGTCGCGTTAACCATCCTTTGTTTTTTACATGGTATGATACGACAGAATACAAATTGGAGATTTTGAATGCAACTGAAACGCTTTTTGACACTTCTGCTTTTAGGAACCCTGCTGCTTCAGGGATGTGGCGGCAGTAACGACAAGACAACAGGCGGTGAAACGGATACAACACCTTCACAACAAACACCGGACAACAACACATCTGACAACAACGATTCATCACAAAATTCCGGTGCTTCACAAACACAATATAGCGTATGGGAGTGTCCAGCTACTTCACAAAGCGAAAATAATTTCGTTGACACCTTCATCACTCATAACACCAACGATATCAATTATGATCTGAACACGCTCGCGCACCCCCAAACCGTTTCCGAAATCGAAACACTCTTCAACAATGCGCATCAACACGATCCGACCATTTCACAAAATATCGTACTGCCACCCCAATCGGAATGGGACAATATGAGTAGTTCCCAAAAGACACTTTACCTCGTCAACTGGGAACGGTGTGCACGGGGGCTCAGACCGTTTGAAGGAATTGATCCGACGCTCAGAGACGACGTGACACATCCCTACGCCGAATTTATCGCGGCAAATCAAAGCGCATTCGCTTCTAATCCACACCAGGCGGACGGAAAGAGTCCCGGTGATCGTATGGCGGATGCCGGCATTCGATTAGGGACGGAATCGGAATACTATTCTGAAAATATCGCGACATTTACGCTGGGCAACAGTGCATCCTATCCGACCGTATACGAACCGGAAGCGCATGCGGTTTACGGATGGCTCTATCAGGACAAGGCGGAAGCTTACGGACATCGTAAAAATGTTCTGCAAACCGGTTTACACGACAATACAGGTACAAGCGGTACGGAGGGATTGATCGCTGCGGCCACGACTACCGCACAGGAAAAATCGGGAGGCTTTTTCACAACCAAAAGTTTTGTCGTAATGGATGCTTTCGATCCGCTCCCCGCCTGGGAAGCGCATATGTCAGAAATGATCAAAGTATCTCTTTACAAACGAACCGGAGAATAGCTACACCTTTTCAAGTACGATGCGCGTCTCCTGATAGATCGCGCTCTCCCCTTCGAGAGAAAGCGCATCCGGCGTCAGATAGTTTACGCCGGGTGTCCCGGAATAGATCATCACACAATCTTCACGCAAATCTTCATTCACTTTGACACGAAACTCCGCTTCACCGTAAGGGGAGATTGCACGCACGATATCCCCGTCCGCAAAACCGCAAACCGGCGGAACATAGATGTAGCTATCGCGTTTGAACTGACTGTTGAGCGAGTGGCGCTGTTTACAGGTGATCAGATAAAAACCGTCCGCTTCACATGCTTCGTCTTCATATTCGTCCATAAATTGAAATTTTTCGTCATCCGTATAAAACCCGTCGGCATAGGGCACTTTTTCATACTCTTTGTTGCGTAGATAGCCATCTTTTTCAAAGACATTGTTCCCGACGATCATTTCGATCATTTTTCGAGGTTGAGGAAGTGTTTCAAACCCGAACGCTTCACATAATCGGTTCGTCAGCGTCACTTCGTCGATCCCGATCTCGCTTTCGACCAGTTTGGGCATTCTGCCGATAAAATCCGTCCCGTAGCTAAAACGGATATCCTCTTTTTCGAGAAAGTTTTTTGCGGGAATGACCAGATCGGCAAGTTTGGAAGTCTCATTTTCGTATAAACCGAAATAGACGGTAAATTTACACTTCTGAAGCCCGTCAATCACCTTCGCGGTACGGGGCATCTGATTGGCGGGGTTGCTTCCCTGGATAAACGCCAGATCATACTTTGCAAAATCGACCGTCGCAATCGGTACCTGTTTTTTCCCTTTTGGAAAGATATGTGTAAAACCTAGTCCACTGTTTGCCAGATAACTTACCCCCGATCCCTCTTTTGCAAAGAGTCCAAGCATCGCCGCAAAAGAGTCAATCGCATGCAACACGCTATGCCCGTTGGCATACTTCTGCACCCCGACACCAACCAAAATCGCAACTTTTTCCTCTTTCATGAGCATCAGTGCGGTAAGTACATCATCCAGTGCGACACCGACACGCTCGGAAAGTGTCTTGACCGGGAAAGAGCGAATCAACTCGACAAAATAGTCAAAGTCATTCGTGAAATTGTCGATAAAATCGTAATTTTCCATCTGCTCTATATAGACAAAACGTGCCAAAAGCATCGCCAGGTAAAAATCTTCACGCGGTTTGATCTGCAAATGAATCGACGCCTTTTTTGCCAGCTCTGTCTTGACAGGATCGATCACAATCAAAATCTTATCTTTGATCAACTCCATGAAGTGTGAATTCGATACCGATATATTCCTGCCCCAGACAACAACAATACGACTTTTCGCAATCTGTTCATACGGCATACTCAGACTCTCACCACGTCCGGCGATCACCCCTGCTTCACCGGCACCGTCACACAGCGAGCCTTTGGTAAACGTCGCACCGTATTGACGAAAAAAGTGTGCCGGCGCATCTTGCAGTTTTCCAAAGTTACCGTGCCCTTTAAAGTAGAGCGTCTCCAGGTCCTGCGTCTCTTCGAGCATTGTCGCTAAAATCTCGATCGCCCGATCCATCGTTATCTCTTCCCCTTTGAAACGCGGATGCAGGATTCGTGGTTCTGAAAGATAACGGTTCAGATTCGGACACAAATACCCTTTCGTCACCGGATGTGCTTTATCTCCTTTGAGTTTCCCCTCTTCGTAGATCACGCTGCATGCATCGTAACAATCCAGCGGACATGTCGTCTTGTTCATCTTTTCCACCCTATATGTTTGATCAAAAATAATTATATCACACCTTCCTGCAATCAAATCGTCTGAAAAAGCTTTTTTTATTTTACACTGTAAAGTTTTATTTACTTATGTCGATGTAGGTAAAAGTAAGTTCAGGAGTGTCAAATGCCTTTTCCCGTAAAAAAAACATTTTTCGCCTATCTCTTTTGCAGCTCTTTTCTCTTTTTACACAAACTCTTCGCTTTCGACTTTGAAAGTTATCATCGCCAGCAACGTTCCATCCCTTCAATGGCACAACATGTCGCACAACCCACCACGATACAAAAACGTGAAAAGTCTTCCGTGCAACGTTTTGTATCTCATTTGCTTGAATCGTTCGACAACGATATCGTTCCGGTCAAAATGTTCGATACATCTGAAAAGTTCTCGATCTATTTCAAACCGGCAAAAATAAGTAAACTCGGCATCAGATATAAGTTTTAAAATAGTTTCGGTAGAATTTTTCATTCATGAAATCGCTGGATAAAGGAAACCGATGCGTTTTAAAATTACCCCTGTCAAACCGGGTGAAAAAGTCACCTTCAAAAATCCAAGCCCCGAATTTTACGAAGCAGTCGGAGGCGAAGAGGGTATGCGTAAACTGATGTACAGTTTCTATGACCTGATCTACGAAAGCGATATCGCAAACTTTTTCCCGCAAGACCGGGCAGAGTTTGATAAAGTCAAGGAGAAAAACACCAAATTTTTCATCCAGCGGTGCGGCGGTCCGAAGGTCTATGAGGAAGAGAGCGGCGGCCAGGATCTCAACGACTACATGATCCACGTACACGATGACTTTTCAATCTCCGAAAAAGCGCGCGTAGAGTGGCTCGGGTGTATGCGTGAAGCGCTGGAAAATTTCGATATGGACGAAGATCTCAAAGAGGATTTCTGGAACTATGTCGAAGCTTTTTCCAAACTGACGGTCAACCACTTTCCCGACAAAAGACCCAATCCCTACTTTTGAAAACGTGCATCGTCATCGGTGCCGGAATTGCCGGTGCCGCCACCGCATTTGAACTTGCAGAGGCGGGACTTGATGTTCTGGTACTTGAATCTAAAGAGGTTTGCGGCGGAGGATCTGCCGCCGCAGGAGCCTTCCTCTCACCCAAAATCTCCAAACCCTCCGCTTATAAAACGTATCTGAACACCGCGCTTGCTTACAGTCTCGCTTTTTATGCAAAGCATTTCCCGTCACTGCTGCAAAAAGGGGGATTGCTGAAACTGCCGCTGGATGATGTGGACCGTAAACGGCTGGAAAGTTACGAACCTTACATCGACTTCCCCTGGGAAAAGCGTCAAAACGGATATTTCTTTCCCGATGCAGGTATCATTGCACCTGACAGACTCTGCCGTGCATTGCTGGCACACAAAAGGATCAAACTCCGTAAACATCACACCCGCACACTCACTTTTCAAAATGATCGCTGGATCGTAGACAATCTTTACGACGCAAAATATCTGGTCCTTGCGACAGGTACAGACGACGAACCGCTACCTCTTCCCTACCTGCGCACCAAACGTATCGGCGGTTATCGGTACGATATCCGTTTCGACGATGACAGACAACTTTCGCACAACATACACAAAGAGGTATCACTCTCACTGTTTAACGAAAATCGTGTCATTCTCGGTGCGACACATATCAGAGAGAAAATTGATCTTCATGAAGCGGCAAAAGGGGATCGTTACTGTCTGGTCGAACGTGCACAAATATTTTATCCGATGCAAAATCTGAAAATTTTACGTCATTACTTAGGTTATCGCAGATTTACGTTTGATTATTTTCCAATTGTTGGTGAAGCGGTGGATGCCCGCGCAACCCTGGAGGTATACCCGTATATCCGTACCGGTGCAAAAGTACCGCACGAAAAATACCGTTACTTCAAAGGGCTCTATCTCCATACCGCACTGGGATCGAGAGGCTTTGTTTTTGCACCCTGGAACGCCAGATTGCTTCGTAGTCACATCCTGAAACAAAAAGCAATCCCCCACCCCTTGTTACCCGCAACCCGCTTCATGAAGTGGGCACGTCAACAATCACGTTAAAGATCGTCCGATTTCCATTTGTTGATCGCGTAGCGTTTGAGTATCTCTTCTCCCATCTTTTTTGCAAGTGCGTTATCAATCGCCAGTTTGATCCCCTCTTTATCTTCAAGTATCGTGATTTCACCTTTGGCGTGCATCATCAGATCGTAAAAGGTTTTAAAATCGGGAAACGTTTGACCGTTCACTTTTTCGATCACCCATCTGCGTATCCCATAGTTCCCGACACTCAGACCAGAGGCCAGAACCGTCAGCAATAATACGACCTCTTTACGCTCTTTAGTCGGATACTGTGTTGCAAGGTAGCGCAGTTCCAGTGCCCCGCTACCGTAAGATGCCAGCAGATTCGCCGTCAGCTTTGTAAAGACATAGCCCCCGTAGATGAAATAGGTGGGCATCGTATCGTATCGCTTTGTCTTAACCAGCAACATATCGTCAACACGATGTTTGAGCGGCAGGGAGACTTTGATCTTTTTACCGTTGCGTATGACATCAAAAACAACCGATTCTCCCATCTGATGCAGATCGATAAAGTGTTTATACGGCGTATATTCATGATAACGGAACTCGACGGTTCCATCATTTTCAATTTGATGTCCATCTACCGCCGTAATTATATCGCCCTTTTGGAAACGACCGTTTGCCGTCGAATTGTAAACCCAGCCGACAACCAGTTCTCCCGTCGTGTTTTCATCCAGACCGTAAACTTTACGCAGTGTCGGATTTTCCAGCTTCTCCGTCGTCAAACCGGTATGCGGAAAACCGTCGTAATGTCCATCTTCGATATCTTTTAGAAAGTGTCGGATGATCATCGGAGGAACAAGGTAACCAATGTTTTGCGCACGGCTTCGGTTTTGCATTACCACCCCGACAATTTTCCCGTCACTGACCGCGGGTCCACCACTGTTACCGGGATTGATCGCGGCATCAACCTGAATTGCCAGAAACGATTCGTTACTGTGCACATATCGATGGTGCTCAATACGTGAAACAATCCCCTGTGTAATACTCAGCGTATTACCTCCTGTCGGATATCCGAAGACGGCGATTTGCTGTTCTATTTTCGGTAAATCACCCAACGGAAGCGGCTTAATCCCTTTGAAAAATTTTTTGTCTTCCACGGTTATCAGCGCCAAATCCGCCTGGTGTGAAACACTAAGTACTTTTGCCTCATAACGCTTTGTCTCTCCGTAACGGCGTACTTCAATAAAGGTACTGTTGGCAATAACGTGTGCGTTTGTAAGTATACGATTGCCCGCAATTACCGCACCTGAACCGGTAATCTGATACATCGAACTGTTCCATGGTCTCGTAAAGTCAGGTGATTTGACCACCGTGTAAATTTTAACGATCGCCTCTTTGATTTGCTCATCTTGCGTATCAACAGGCAACATACACTTCTGAACACCCGTTTCCATCGCAAATAGTGTTACTGTTTCAAAGAGAAACAGCAGTAACAGACGCACTATTTCACGCTTCATGAACACTTCTCCACCTTGACGGCAAAAGTATCCGGTTTTTTGATCTTTTTGATCACCTCTTTGGCGAGAAACAACTCTTCAGTACTGCAGATTTGCAATACTTTGGTATCATAGCTCGCTTGCACGGGTGTAAGGGTCTTGTTGCGCACGATCGCCTCCGTCAACGTCAAAATAAACGTTAACCAGCGTAACGTTTGCAAATCGGGCAACAAGGGCTTATAGGTTCTATAAATACCGTTATTTACTTTACCCGTTTGTGAAAAGCGAAGTAACACGGCAATCAACAGCTTCTCTTCATGAGAGAACTGAAAATTCAAATTCTCCAGCAGATAAAAAAAGCTGTAGTCACTGTTGGAGTAGATATTGAAGCGGTTGAAAATCAGCAACAGCTTCGCAGAAATCGACAATGCCCTGCGATACTGTTTATCCGAATCAAACGTCTTATAAAGTGCATCATAAATCGATTTGGCAACCCGCTGTGAATGGGTGCAGTGTCTTGGCAGAAGTGCAAAACGATCGAGCAGACTTTTAACACTGACGTTAAAGTTGTGGGGAAAACGGTGGTTAGCGTTGCGCAGGATATCGTGCAGATAGACACCTTCACGTACACCCGCTTTACTCGTCATGACATATTCTGGTTTGAGAAATTTATTCAACTGATAAAAGATCGTACTTCCCTCACGTATCGTATCGTAACGGCTGGAGGATATGGGAAAATCTTTTAGCTCCAGCACACCTGAACGTGCGATCTTTTTGATCAGTTTTGTATGCTTTTCATACGGATAGGTAAAAGCGTGCAACGTATCAAGAGGATATTTTTCAAGTCTCATGATCGCCTTGGAGAGTGCACGTATCGTTCCACCGATACCAATGATCTTATCGGAACGAAAATGTTCGGGTATCTCCTTCAGCGCCTCTTTGACATAAGCCGACGCCTCTTTGAACCCTTTTTTTCGATCGAAAAAAAGCTCTTTCAGGCGTACCGTACCCAGATTAAGAGAGAGGGTATCGACAATCTTGCCGTTTTTGATTTTGGCAAGTTCCGTCGAACCCCCGCCAATATCAACAGTCGTCGCTTCATGAAACTCCGGCAACAGATTGAGCGCCGCCAAAGCACCGAAATATGCCTCATGTTTTCCGTCGATCACTTTGATGTTGAGATTGAGTTCATTGCGAACACGGGTTAGAAATAGCCTTCGATTGGGTGCGTCACGCAGTGCACTTGTCGCGACACATAAAATTTTACGGGATTTATAACTTTTGGCAATCTGTATGAAATCCTGCAACGTATAAAATGCACGATCCATCGCTTCATGTGTCAATGCACCGTCGTCCAGATAGGCATTTTCACCGATACGTACACTGCTTCGTACTTTTTCGATCAAATGAAACGCAAATCGTGAACTCTTTTCATAGATCACAAGCGTCATAGAGTTGGAGCCGATATCGATAATTGTCGTTCGTTTAGCCATCAGGAATTGTTTCTTTTATATTTTTCGAGAAGTTGTTCAGAGGTTTCGCGATGCGCTTCATCATATACAATCGCCTCTACCGGACAAACAGGCATACACGAAGGTTTGGCATCCTCTTTGTAACCGACACACTCCGTGCATAATCCGACATCGATAATATAGATAGGATCCGCACAGGAGATCGCACCGCTGGGACACGCTTCTACACACGCATCGCATGCGATGCACTCTTCAATGATTTTCAGCGCCATCGCTACGAATAATCTCTTTTGAGGACACCGAAGAGTCCACGTCTTTTATTTTCGGGGGATTCACCCATCGGACAATAATTTTTAGAGCTGATAATCGCGGTGGCAACGGCACCCGACTTGCCATCTTTTCGGTTTTTAAGATCAAGCTTTGCTCCAATCGCATCGGCAGCTCCTTTGGCGAGGAAAAGTCCGAGCCCGGCACCGCTTTTGTTGCCGAGCCTTTTGAAGGGAGCAAACAGATCCACGCTTTCATCGATTCCGGGACCCTCATCGATAACCTCGATTTTGAAATCGTCACCGATTAGACGTGTCTTGATCGTGACGGTACCGCCTTCCGGCGTAAATTTCAATGCGTTTTGTACAAAATTTTGCAAAATATGCGTCAGCAGCGAAGGCTGCGTGATAATACAGTATTGATCCGGTTCCAGATCGACTTTGATCGTCTTTTTTTTGTTTCTGGCAATCAGTTCAAAATCCTTCGCCTTATCTTTAATAAACTGTACCAGATCGACCTCAACCGGTTTATCAAACTGTGCTCCCTCCTGTCGCCCGATATCGAGAATCGAACCGATCATCGCATTCATTTCATCAATCGTTTTATTGTTTACCCGCAATGTCTCTTTATAGGTTTCGACATCACGATCTTTGATCAGTGTGACTTCATTTTTCGTCTTCATAACGGCAAGCGGTGTTTTCAGTTCATGTGCCGTACCGATAAACAACTCTTTCTGATACTTGACAAAGTTATGAATACGGTCGATCAGTTTATTGACACTCTCGCCCAGTGAGCGGTATTCGTCCGGAAGCGTTTCGGTATCGATTTTATCCAGAAAATTTTCATTCAAACGGGCAATCTTCCGATTGATCGACTTGACGGGATATAAAAGTGTCTCTGACAAGAACATCGCATAGGCAAAAATCAACAGAAACGTCAATAGATTGGCGATGATAATACTATGTTTGATCTTGTCAAGCAGCGCTTTCGTACCGGAAATATCCCGCTCTATCTTCAAAAAACTGGAACGTGCCTTATTATACGGATAGAAGATTGTAATATACGGCACACCGTTTTTTTCATACTGTTCGAAAAATGGCTCGCTCTTTTTATCGATACGAATAACCGTGCTGATTTTATCGGCACCGAACTCTCCGGAAATCGCACCACCGATATCACCCTTTTTGGAAACAAACGGCAATTTCGAACGCGTATTTTCAATATATGCGACAGCCTCTTTTTTCAGGTTTGCCGATACATCATCGTAAACCTGTATTTTGATGTAATAATACAAGATCACCGAAAAGATGAGGATCAGCACCGCAGAGGCAGTGACCAGTTGAATCAGAAACTTGCGTTTTATGCTTTTTTCGGAAAACAAAATCTATAACCCCTGCGTCGTACCGTCTCGATTGTAGAAATGTTGAGCGGTTTGTCCATTTTCTGTCGGATTTGGTTGATCGCAACTTCGATAACGTTTGGGGTTACCAGTTCAGGTTCTTCCCAGATCGCATCGAGCAACTGCTCTTTGGAGACGATTTGATCGCTGTGTCTTGCAAGGTGGGTCAATACCTCAAACGGTTTTCCTTTCAGTTCGATATCGATACCTTTATAGGTAATTTTCTCTTCATCCGGATCGATGATCAGATCATCGATTTTGATAACGTTTGTACCGCCAAAACGCAGTCTCGCTTCGATACGTGCAACCAAAATGTCAAAATCGAAAGGTTTTTTGATATAGTCGTCCGCTCCCGCTTTCAGCGCCTTGATCTCACTCTCTTTGTCATCTTTCGCCGAGAGTACGACACACGCGGTTCGAGGGGTTTTCTGCTTGATCATCGTCACAAGATCAACGCCGTCACCGTCAGGAAGCATCCAATCGGTCAAAACCAGATCGTAATTTCGAATTCCTATGTAGTACTCGGCATCTTTGAAATTCTCGGAACTGTCGGCTTGATACCCGTACTCCTGCAACCCTTCCACCAATGTCTTGTTCAGTGTGATTTCATCTTCAACAATGAGGACTCTCATTATTTTCCTTTCTAAAAAAAATTTGACAAAAGTATAGCATAATTTCAGCTAAATATAAAGAC
>WGAE01000220.1 GCA_015489185.1 Campylobacterales bacterium | reverse complement strand
CCGACACCGAACTGTCCGATCAGGGCGGAATCTTTTTTCGCGTCACCGGTCAGTTTTTCAACAAACGATTTTGTACCGCTTCTGGCGATCGTTCCCAGGTTCTTCTTCAGATCCGCTTCGCTCATACCGATACCAGTATCGGCGATTGTCAGGGTCTTTTTCTCTTTGTCTACCCGAATATCGATACGCGGCTCATACTCAAGCGACTTATATTTGTCGTCCGTTAGCGTCAGATACTTGAGTTTGTCGAGTGCATCGGACGCATTGGAGATGAGTTCGCGTAAAAAGATCTCTTTGTTTGAGTAAAGTGAGTGAATCATCAGATTCAAAAGTTGGGAAACTTCGGTTTGATATTCATATTTGGACATGCATATTCCTCCTGTATGGCACTACATCTTTTTGCGGAATTATAGCAGATAAAGTTTAAGTTAAGTTTAAATATTTAGTTGAATGACTCAACTTTGTTTAGTTTCTCTCTCAAGAACTTTTTGCATATCTTCATGAAGTTTTTCGTACCACTTTTTATCAGATGCAGGATCGATCGGATCAAGGTAGATGATTTTGACGGTTCCGGAGTGTGCGGTAAAGTTAATTGAGTCAAGGATATTGCGTGTATTGATAATGACAACAGGTTGAACTTTGAGATTGAGTTTGGATGCCAGAAAACGGGCGCCCATCTTGAAAGGGAGCAGTTTTTTCCCGTTGCCGCGTGTCCCTTCCGGAAACATTGCAATCACCCGTCCTTCATCCAGGCGTGCTTTGGCATCTTTGAGGAGTTTGAGCAGTGATTTTTTATCTTCTCTGTCGACGATAATCATTTTCGGTAGTGTAAGAATCTGACCGATAAAAGGAATCTCTGCAATCTCCTTTTTCGCAACCCACGAGAGATTTTTCGGATAATGTGCATCCATTACGATAATATCTAATAAACTCTGATGATTCATCAGTACCAGTTGTGCATCAGGATCAGGTTTTCCAATAACCTCCATATGAAAACCAATGAGTTTTTTTTGCAAATTAGCCCATTTTTTACGATAAAGCCAGTGGCGCTTGTTATCAAATTTCATCAAAAATATAACAATCGTCACCGTTATAAAAAATTCAACAAAGACCCATACGGCTCTGAGTTTATCGAATAGCATCGTTTTTAACCCATCCTATCTTCTTATTCGGTAGCAGTACTTTTGTATACTTTTTCTTGCGAAGCAGAATATCGACCTGCGTCGGCTGTACGGTACGAAAAAAGACGGTAGAACTTTGCATCGGCAAAATACGCAGTGCGGTTCCCTGCGGCAACGTTGTTTTTCGAATCGGAATCTGAACATAGGCGAGCATTACAATAAAAAGAAGGGCTCCAAGCAGATAATAAATCTTGCGTTTGTAAATAAAAAGCCCGATAAATAGCAGTGCCATCGTGATCAGAAAGATCACTTTGTAGATGATATATTTATTTTTTTGCGGGTTAAGTTCGGTGTGGGTGCTGATTTTGGTATCGATCGGTTTGATATCGAATGAGACAACTTCAAAACGGTTGCGTTCGGGATTGAAATATTTGAATTTGAACCGTTTTTTGATATTGGGGACGATTGCAAAATAGTAGATTTTCTGATTTTGCCCGTTTTGGGTGATCTGATCGATCCCCTGCCTGATTGCGTACGAAATGTTAAAGTCTTCCAGATTGCTGTCGGTCGCATTGATATCCATGACAATGATATTGCGCATCTCGTCGTAGATACGTTCCTGATGGTGCATCACCTGTAATCTATCGGCAATAACATGTGAAAAGAGCGGATCTTCGCGAAGTTTGACAATACGTACCGGAAAGGGTTTGAGCAGTTCGCTTTTGATGCTGCCGTTTTCAGTTTGGTTGGTCACTTTGATGATCGGGAGTCTGGCATTTGCGGAAATTACTTTAAACCAAAAGGTGTTTTCGTAACTGTTCTCTCCGGTTTTGATCCACGGATTGTCAGGATTGAGTACACGGTAATTGTTTCCTTTCAGAAACTCGGTTTGGATCGCTTTGACGTTGGTTTGCGGGATGATCGCTTTGACGGTAACCGAAAAGTGTTGCCCCAGATAGATCTTTTCCGGTTTTTGGGTATAGGAGAGGAGGATATTGCGCACTTTAATAAAAGGATCACTTGCCGCTTCAACCTCTTGTGACGGAGTTTCGTTAATCGTCTCTTCTTCAGAGACGGCGGACTCTTCGTTGTAAGCGGGCTCTTCCGGTACCGCTTCTTCCTGAAATATCGTATCCTGATTTTCATCGCTGCTGTCCATATACTCGTCCGCGCTGATCACCTCCTCTTCGACAATCACCTTTTTCTTTTGGACGGGAGGCGCGGACTCTTCCGGCAGAGGTGCTTCCGGTAAGGGTTCGGCAGGCTCCTCTTCGACGATGACATCGCTCTTTTTTTCATGATGTCCGAAGAGTGAATCGAAGATTCCCGCTTCGATGTTGTTTTGCAGCAGAAGTATCAGCGTCAGGGTTGCGAGCAAAACTCTCAACGAAAAAGTCCCTCCAGCATTTTGACACCGTCGTCGGATCCGAGCAGGGTCTCCATCGCCCTTTCAGGATGGGGCATCAGTCCGAAGACATTTTTGTTTTTGTTACAGATACCGGCGATCGCATCGACAGAACCGTTAGGGTTGTCGACGTTACCCTCCGCATCACAATAGCTCAGCAAAACCTGGTCGTTATCGTAAAGTGCTTTCAGTCCCGCTTCGTCGATATAGTAGTTTCCTTCGCCGTGTGCAATCGGGATGTTGACAATATCACCCGGTTTGAGCGAACTTAAAAAGGGGTTGTTGTTACTGATGACTTTAAGATGCTGATGTTTCGAGATAAAATGGAGGTTTTCGTTACGTTTCATCGCACCGGGCAGCAGATGCGATTCGAGTAATATTTGAAAGCCGTTACAGATACCGAGCACCCTCCCGCCACTGTTTGCATATTCGATCACCGACTGCATCACCGGTGAGAAACGGGCGATGGAACCGCTGCGCAGATAGTCGCCGTAGCTAAAGCCTCCCGGAAGAATCACCAGATCGATCTTTTCAGGCAGTTTCGATTCACGGTGCCAGACAAAAACGGTTTCACTTCCCATCATTTCGCAGGCGTACTGCGTATCGTAATCACAGTTGGTACCGGGAAATACGACAATAGCGGTTTTCATGAGAGAATCTCGATCGTATAATCTTCGATAACGGTGTTTGCAAGCAGTGCTTCACACATCTCCTTCACGTCTGCTTCGGCTTTTTTCGGGTCGCTTTCGTCAAGTGTGATAATAATCTGCTTGCCGATACGTACATCTTCGACGTCGCCGAATCCCAGAGCACCGAGTGCATGGTGTACCGCTTTTCCCTGAGGGTCGAGTACCCCCTCTTTAAGTTGAATATTGACGATTGCTTTCACTGCTTCTCCTCCAGAATTCTTTTGAGTACCTCTTCGTAGGCGACTTTGACGTTTCCGAGATTCTGGCGGAAGCGGTCTTTATCCATCTTCTCTCCCGTATCCATATCCCAGAAGCGGCAACTGTCGGGGCTGATCTCGTCACTGAGCAAAATATTACCCGCTTTGTCGACGCCGAATTCGACTTTGAAATCGATCAGATTAAGTCTTCGCTCGGCAAAAAAGGCTTTCAGTACTTCGTTGATTTTTCTTCCGAGTCGCTTGAGTTCTTCCAGCGTTTCACGACGGTCGACCAACTCCAGCAACATCGCATGGTCGTCACAGATGATCGGGTCGCCCAGGTCGTCATCTTTGAGATAAAACTCTACCAGTACGAATGGAAGCTTCTTGCCATCTTCGATACCCAAACGTTTACTGAGCGAACCGGTTGCGGTGTTTCTGACTACCACTTCGATCGGAATGATTCTCACCTTTTTGACCAGTTGATGATTTTCATCGAGCGTTTCGACCAGATGCGTCTCGATGCCGTTTTGTTCAAGCAGTCTGAAAAGCTGCGTACTGATCTGGCAGTTAAGCGCTCCCTTACCCTTTTCACTGCCGCGTTTCTCGGCGTTGAACGCGGTCAGATCATCCTTGAATTCAGCGATCAGCAGATCGGAATCACCGGTTTCGTAGAGTTTTTTCGCTTTACCTTCGTAGAGTAGTTTCCCTTTTTGCATCCCTATTTTCCTTTCTGTGTTCCCTGGGTAATCTGCAGCACTTTCAGCGCGTCTACCGCCGTTTTGAGCTGGTTATCTTTAAAGAGATCCTCTTTTCGGATCAGTTTCTTATCTTTTTTCTTCTTCTCTTCTTCCGCTTTTTTCGCCTTTTTCTTTTTAGCGTTTTCAAGCTTTTCGAGTTCGGTCGTCAGATGTTTTTTGAGTTCACGCTCTTTGATCTCAAACTGATCTTTGACAACGTTGACTTCTCCCGGAAACGCTTCGATATCGGGTTCGACACCTTTGGACTGGATCGTACGGCCGCTCGGGAGATAGTAGCGCGCGACGGTGAGTCTGAGCGCTTCACCGTGTCCGATCGGCATAATCACCTGCACACTCCCTTTTCCGAATGTCTTCTCACCGACAATCACCGCGCGTTTGTGATCCTGCAGGGCGCCGCTGACGATTTCACTTGCACTGGCACTCCCTCCGTTGACCAGTACGACAAGCGGAATTTCCTTATAAGTGCCCGGTTTGGTCGCTTTGTAAACCTGGTTTTCGCTTTTAATGCGCCCTTTCTGGGAAACAATGACGCCTTTGTCGACAAAGAGGTCGACCAGACCGACCGCCTGATTGAGCAATCCGCCGGGATTGTTACGCAGATCAAGGATGATACCGCCGATTTTACCTCTCTTTTTCGCAAGCGCCTTTTTCACGTCTCGCACCACTTTTTTGTCGAAGCTGGTGACACGGATATAGAGAATATCAGTATCCTCAATCTTTTTCGTATAGACTGAATCGACTTTGATGATATCACGGATAATTTTAATCACAAGCGGTTTGGGTTCGTTTTTTCGCACAACCGTCAGTTCGATCGGTGTTCCAGGTTTTCCGCGCATCAGGTTGACCGCTTCGTCGATTGTCATGTTGAGCGTCGATTTGTCGTTGATTTTAAGAATGATATCCCCCGCTTTCATTCCCGCTTTGTCTGCAGGTGTCCCTTCGATCGGTGAAATGACCGTCAACGCGCCGTCGCGCATACCGACTGTGATACCGAGCCCCCCGAATTCCCCTTCGGTCTGAATCTGCATATCTTTGAACGCTTTTTTGGTCATGAAGGAGGAGTGCGCGTCGAGATTTGCCAGCAGCCCTTCGAGCGATTTGTTGACGATGTCGGTAATATTGAGTTCATCGACATAGTACTGTTCGACCGTCTGAATCACTTTGGTATATTTTGCAAGCGCTTCGAGCCGATCCTGGCTGATACGTGTATGCATTTTCTGTTCGGTTTTTGCCATCATCGGCGTATTGATGATGAGTGTGGCACCGATGATCGTCGAGAGAAATCCCGCCACTGCCAGTGATATACTTTTCATAATATTAATCAAACTCCCTCTTGGTATTGGTCTGCAGTCTCGCTACAGCATAATCGGTCTATTTTAGTAAACTTTATCTAAAAAAGAGATAACCCTACAACGTCACCTCTTTGAGCTCCGCAATCTCCCTGAATGCCCGGTAGATCGACGCGATCAGGTTTTTACGATTGCGACGCAGCGCCTCATCTTCGACATTAACCATCACCTGATCGAAAAAGGTATCGATCGCCGGTTTGAGTCCGAAAAGCGCTTCGAGTTTCGTTTCGTAATCGGGATAGTGTTTGGATACCGTTTCGACAAAAGCTTCATGAAGCACTTTTTCCGCCGGTTCTTTTAAAAGTGTCGTATCGATGCCGATTTCCTGATCGATATTAACATCTTTGACAATATTGGCGACACGTTTGAAGGTCGAGGCGATCGCTTTGAAATTGTCGCTTGCGGTGATTTTCGCCAGTGCCGCAACTTTTGCCGTGATTTCACAAATGTCGCGTTCCCCGCTTTCGAGTACCGCGTTGATGACGGAGGGATTTGCTTCCAGATGGTGCATCAGACGCTCGATGATGAAGTTTTCGAGCTGCTGCAGATCGATACCCTCGTAGTTTTCTGCAAGCTGTGCAATGTCTTTGCGAATATCAAACGCAAAACCGCGATCCTGTACGATCCGTACGATCCCTACAACCGCACGCCGCAATCCGAAGGGATCTTTGGTACCTGTCGGAATTTTGCCCGCCGCAAACAGCGAAAGCAGCGAATCGAGTTTGTTGCTCATCGCAACCACGGCGGAGAAATCGGTCGAAGGGAGCGCACTCTCTTCCCCTGTGGGCAGGTATTGTTCTTTGAGGGCGATACAGAGTGCTTCCGGCTCTCCCGCGGCTTTGGCATAGTAATATCCCATCAATCCCTGCAATTCGGTAAATTCGTAAACCATATCGGTCAGCAGGTCCGCTTTGGCGAGCATCACCGTCCTTTCCAGAAGCGATGCAGACTCTTCAAGCTGATATTTTCGATGCAGCACGGCGGCGATTTTCGCCTCTCTGAGACTCTTGTCATAGATGCTTCCAAGTCCCTCCATGAAGGTAATCTGTTTGAGTCCCTCGTTGTCGAGTCCGCGTTTGAGATCGTTTTCATAAAAGAAGAGCGCGTCACTGAGTCTGGGACGCAATACTTTTTCATTTCCGGCGATAATCTGTGAAAAGTCCTCAGTCAGCGCGTTGGAGACGACGACGAAACGGTTGATCAACTCCCCGTCGCGATAGACAGGGAAATAGCGCTGATGCTCTTTCATCGACGTGATGATTACTTCGGGCGGGAGTTTCAGAAAGTGTGCGTCAAACGAACCGATGAGCGCGGTCGGATACTCCGTGATCGCAACCACCTCTTCAAGCAGATCATGATCGATCTCAATTTGAATCCCCTCCTCTTTTTCCAGTGCTTCGAACTGTTCAAGGATCCGGTTCCTGCGCGCGTCGGCATCGAGAATCACACCGTTTTCTTCCAGCAGCCGAAAATAGTCGTCGACGGTTTCAAAAGTAAACGGTGCATATCCTTTGGTGCGATGGAGATAGGTCGCTTTTTGCGATTTGACACCAAAGATCTCCGCATCGACACACGTTTCGCCGAGCATACAGACCAGCCATCGTACGGGACGGATGAAAGTGTCTCGATGTCTGCCCCAGCGCATCGATTTACCGAAATGCAGACGATGCAAAAAGGTATCGATTATCTCCGGAAGCAGCGCCTGTGCAGCTTTTCCGGGAACGGTTTTTTCATAAAAGAGCACCTCTTTACCGTTTTTCTCCGCGCGCCCGATCTCTGAAAGCGCTACGCCGCACTTTTTGGCAAAACCGAGTGCCGCCGGTGTAGGTTCGCCCTCTTTAAAGGCGATCTCGACGGGAGCACCGTAAAACTGTTCGGTCGTATCCGGTTGTGCGGTTGCAAAATCGGGATGAAAAAAGACCAGGCGTCTTGGTGTGTAGTAGAAGCGAAACGGTGATGTGAGATTGTAATTTTGCAGTGTCTCTTCCCATTTTTTCGGGATATTGGGCAACTCTTTCAAAAACGGTACGGCAGGCAACTCTTCCGTACCGATCTCCACAAGTAACGATGTGTTCACACAGAATCCTTTAGGAAAGTTTCGGGGATTTTAGCAAAGTTGTCGTAAAGAATCAATCTTTTTTGTCACGGTTGTGCAGATCGCGCCGTTTTTTCGAAGATTGGAGAATAAATCCGCGCACCAGAAAGATCATGAAGAGAACAAAGAGTGTGATGACGACAAAGTCGATAAACTGTTTCATGACAAGAGTCCCGTTTTTCGGGAATCTTATCATAGTTTGGCTTGTTCAGGGCTGTGTATTCTCCTCGTCACAGTCGGATTGAAAAACCAGATCGAACGCGCTGCGCGCCTCGATCAGCGAGAGCGTGATGCTGAAGTTTTTGATCCGTTTTTTAATAATCTGTGTGCCGAATTCCGGTACCACGTTGAGTAGCAGAAAGTAGATCTCACGATTTTCCCGATCGATCAAAATATTATCATGATCACGCACAATCTTCTTGATATTATAGTCGTCAATATCTATTTCACTTTGGTAACGGTAGCGAAAGAGTGAGAAAAAGATCTTTTTCTCGATCAGTGATGCAACACGATCGAAGAAGCGTTTCTTGTCATGAAGCACTACATCCGGATACTCTTCAAGTGCCAGGAAACGCTTGGAGTAGAAGTTGGCACGCAGATATTTCTCCATCGAAAGGATATAATCTTCGAGAAAAAAATCCATCTTCATGAGCTTATCCACTCCGTTGATGTGCTCCTGCAAAATATCTTTCTGGCGCAGATAAGGTTTTTTGGAGATCATAAAAAATTTGGTTTTGAGATTTTTGGCTTTGATGCGCTCCAGAATACGCTCTTTAAGTTGTGTATCCTCTTTGCTAAAGATCACGATATCCATCTCATCGATCATCTCCAGATCCGATTCATCCGGATCGTCGATCGTATAATAGTCAATATCGGAGACCTCTTTGAGCAGATAGTAGTTGAGTTTACGCAGGTCGTTGTCATCGGTAATCAGTGCTATTTTGATCATCGGTGCGGATGTGCCGCGTTCATACAGAGAAAGGTTAATCAGTGTATCGTCGTCGAACGCAATCGGATTCATCTGTTCCCTCGCACCGTTGTTTTGCTTGCAACCGGGATTTTCGATTTCGGCTATGGTTTGCATATCGGGTTCACTCCTCTTTTGAAATCACACTTTATACCGTTGCAAAAGCAACTAATGTGCCAAAATAAACACTATGTGAACCATTATAAATATTCAAACTTATTATAAATTAAAGATTAAATATATTGAATTTTTCGCCGTTAATTTGCAGTAGATTGATGTTACCGGTTCGGTAAATCCCGCAATCGAGTCCAATTTTCTCTTTTTTGACGAAGGGTTCGAAGAAGGGGGTATGCCCGAAGATCACCTTTTTGTAGGGAAGTTTTTTATTTGAGAGGATAAATTTGTCACGAATCCAGTAGACACTTCCCTTTCTGACCTGTTCATCCAGATCTTTTGCCGAAGGATCGATTCCCGCATGTACAAAGAGGTAGTTGCGTTTTCTGTCCAGAAAATAGGGACGCAGGTTGCGCAGGAATCCCAGAAAATCCTCGGTAAAAGAGGGGTCGCGCTGCATCACAAATTCGAGAGCCTGTACCGAATCTTTGAAAAAGGGGTACTGGCGATAGGCGGTGATGGAACCGTCGATGAAAAAATTTTCAAAAAAGATTTCATGATTCCCGCGCAGAAAAATAAAGGTACGCCCCTCCTCTTTTGCCCATTTCGACAGTGCAATGATATCGCGGATCGTATAGTAAGAGCCTGCATCTTTGAAATGTTTGCCGTCAATCTCCCCCGCTTCACCTCGATCCATATAATCTCCAAGGAAGATAACCGCCCGCTCATGTTCGACCTTTTCACGAATATAGGCTTCGACACGTTTCCAGACGCTGTATGTCCCGTGCAAATCGGGTACGACGAGATACTTCTCGAACGATTCACCGTCTTTTGGAGCGCCGAAAAGAGAAGAGAATAGTTTCTTCATCGATACCTTGCTTTGATTGGGTTGGTATTGCGTATATATAC
>WGAE01000219.1 GCA_015489185.1 Campylobacterales bacterium | reverse complement strand
CAGGCGCGGATTGTCGCGATCCATGCCGACAAGACACTCAGAGCGCGCATGAAGTCATTCGGTATCTATCCGGGTGTTGAGTTTACCGTCAAAGCCTTTTCGATCGGAAAAAAGAATGTCGAGATCGAAGTAGGGCGCTCACGTGTCGCACTGCGCAGAGAAGAGATGGAAAAGATCGAAGTGGAGAAGATTGAAGATGAAGAATAGCATTGCAGCCGCTGTGTTACTGATAGGAATTGCTTTGACGGCAAATGTGCTGGATGAAGCCTTTGCCAACGGCAAAACAGAGGGGTATCTGCGTTTGGGTGCACAGTGGCATAAACATGAAAAATATACCAGCGATATCGCGCTCGGCGGTCGACTCGGATTCGAAACTGCCCCGGTGGAGGGCATCAGCGTCGGAGCTGCTTTTTATACTGCGCCCGGTTTCGGACACAGGGACAATTTAGGCGTCCCGTTTTTTGGTAATGATAATCAAAATTATAGTCTTTTAGGTGAGGCGTACCTCAAAGGTATCTGGAAAGATACAAGCGTGAGGTTGGGACGTCAGGCTATCGACACCCCTTTTGCCGACAGTGACGATATCGGTATGGTCCCCAACCGCTTCGAAGCCTACACACTGACAAGTACGGCAGTGCCAAACACCACGCTCATGCTCTCGCACATCACCAAATGGTCGGGTGTCGATGCACCGGTTGTCGAGCGATTCACGTCACTCAATCCCGGACACGGCGTCCAGACACTTGGTGCTATTTATGAAGGCATTACAGACACGACACTCTCCGCATGGTACTACCACGCTGAAGATATGGTCGATGTGCTCTATCTGGAAGGGGATTACAGCGGCAGTTACGCACTGGGCGGTTTTGCGGTAGGGGCGCAGTATGCGCGACAGGACTTCAGCGGCAATGCACGCGCCGACATTACAGGCTTGAGCGGAGAGATCGGCTTTGACAGATACGGCATCACACTCAGTACCGTCTGGAATCGAACCGACTCCACCGCAGGAGCGGCTGCCGACAATCTCTGGGGAGGCGGTCCCTTCTTTACAAGCAGTGAACACCTGACCCTTGTCGAAGCGGGCGTAAACGGCAAAGCATTGATGGGAGGTATCGTATTTGACGGCAGCGTAGTGGGCGCGGCGGGACTGACACTATCGCTCAACAGACTCCACATCGAAGGTGACGGCGGCATAGACGCCGATGAAGTGGATACGGCGCTGCACTACGAAGCCGCACCCAACCTCACGTTCGACCTGATATACAGCGACGCCACAGACCACCAAAACCGCGACAACTCGTTTAAAAATACGCGATTTTTTGCGAATTACAGATTTTGAAATGAATTTTGAGTGGTAATTGTCATCTCCATTTCCCTTTATGGTGATTTAAAACAAAAGCACATATAATTACACATATATGCTTTATATGGGGATTACAGATGGCACAAATTACGATCTATATCAATCATGAACTGGAATCACGGGTCAAAGAGATGGCAAAAGCACACAATATGTCTATCAGTCGTTTTATTAGTAGGCTTTTGGAGCAAAATATTCGTGATAACTGGCGTCCTGAAGTGAAAAGTCTGGCCGGAAGTTGGAAAGATTTTCCGACTCTCGAAGAGATACGGGGTGATGAGACAGAGGATATTGAAAGAGAGGCATTGTAAAATGTATCTGCTTGATACCAACAGTGTGATCTATTTCTTTAAAGGGATGGGACGTGTAGCAGAGCATCTTTTTTCGCATCCACCGAAAGAGATTGTCATTCCCACAATCGTAATATATGAACTGGAAACGAGTATAGCCAAGTCAAATGCTCCCGAAAAAAGAAGAGCACAATTGCAGCTTCTGCTGGAGCAGATTGAGATTCTCCATTTTGGGGTTGAGGAGGCAAAAGTAGCGGCATCTGTCAGAGCGACTTTGGAAAAGTGCGGTACGCCTATCGGTCCGATCGATACACTTATAGCCGGTTGCGCTAAAGCAAATCGTCTTACGTTGGTTACGCGCAACATTAAAGAGTTTCAGCGGGTAGATGGGTTGGATTTGGTGAACTGGTACAGCTGAGGATCACAGCATCCCCAGCTGGAGTTTCGCTTCGTCGCTCATTTTGGAGCGGTCCCAGGGCGGGTCGAAGACGAGGTTGACGTTGACCTCTTCGACTTCGTCAAACTGTTCGATGACATCTTTGACCTGGTTGACCAGGAAGTCGGAGACGGGGCAGAAGGCGGAGGTGAGGGTCATGTCGACGTTGACTTTGATCTTGCCGTACTCTTCACCTTCGATGTCGAGTTTGTAGATAAGCCCCAGATCATAGATGTTCGCCGGAATCTCCGGATCGTAGATCATCTTCAACTTTTCGATGATACGTTTTCTGAGATCTTCTTTGTCGACTTTAACCATTGCTCTGCTCCTTGCACTTTTGCGCAAAACCGTAGAGGTATCCGAGGAACGCTTCGAGTCCCTGTTGTCTGACGGGGCTAAGCAGGCTGTCTAGTCCCAGTTCGTAGAGCTTTTTGGGATCGAAGGCGAGGATATCTTCCGCTTTTTGGTCGTTATAGAGATCGAGCAGCAGGGCGATCATCCCCTTCGCGAGTGCCGATTCACCCTCTGCGCGAATATGCACCACACCGTCGTTGCACTCCATCACGATCCACGCTTTGGAGGAGCACCCTTTGATCAAGGTGTCGTCGTTTTTGAGCTCGGGTGGCAGCGGGGTGTTTTTTTTGCCCATCTCGATGATGAACTCCACCTTTTCGTTGTCGTCACCGAGCCATTTGAAATCCTCTTTGTAAGCGTTCAGTTTCGCTTCGATCGGATTCATGCAGCACCTCCTGTGTAGCGCTTTTCAAACTTTTCGATCAGCCGTTTTTCGATCGTTTCAATGCCCAGCGTCTCGATTACATCTTTGGCGAAGGCGTAGATGAGCATCTTTTTGGCTTCCTCTTTCGCGATACCGCGGCTTTGCAGGTAAAATACCTGCGCCGGGTCGAGCTGTCCGGTCGTGGATCCGTGGGAGGCTTCGAGTTCGTCGATATAGATCTCCAGTTGCGGTTTGGAGATCATGTAGGCACCGTTGTCGAGCAGCACGGAGCGGGCGTTCTGGTGTGTGACGGCGTATTTGCCGGAGTGGTCGACGCGGATCAGCGCGTCGAAGATACCGCGCGCCTTATCTTTGAGGATATGTTTGGCGTTTTGGGTCGTATGCGCGTGTGTCCCCTTGTGCTCGATCACGATGACGTTTCCGCGCTGTCCGTCAGCGTCGCCGTAGAGCAGGTGGGAAGCGTCGATCTGCGCGTGCTCTTGCAGGTCGATCTTGTAGTTGTGCAAAATCCGCCCGCTGCCGAAATCGAACGTGCCCAGTTTGAGTGCGCCTTTTGTTTCGACATCTACTTTGTGTGAGGCGATCATCGCGCTGCCGTTGCCGTCGGACTCCTGGTCTCTGACCCAGCGCAGTTTGCCCCCTTCCTGTACCTTCAGATCGCTCCCGCAGAGCAATAGCGAATCGGCGGCATCGTCCGCTTCGAAACGCTCATCGACGGTCACGTCTGCTCCGGAAGTGATGTCGAGCATGATCCTGCATGCGATCAGCGCTTCGGGTTTCGTGACACGGTGTCGTATCGTGATCTCCTGTGTGCCTTCCGCGACGATTTTGATCGCTTTGGGGGTGAGCATGTGTGAGAGGTAGTAAACGGGATCGTAGTGCGTCTCGTCGACACTCTCTACCTGCTCGAGGGTGATCTTCAGACCGGCGGGTGCGGCGGTGAGCTCGCCGTCGACGATCTCGACCGCATCCGATTCGCCCACCTGATGCACACTCTGTTTGACGTGTCGGTAGGTTTTGGAGAGCAGCGGTACGATGCCGAAGTAGCGGTAGTGCTCCATCCTGGCGTGCGGCAGACCGATTGCGAGTAATCTTTTCGCCGCCTGCTCTTTGATCGCATCGTTGAGGCAGAGGCTCTCGAGCGTATCGATATGCCATTTGGCGGGTGTCAGAGCGTTCATGAGAGATCTTTCTCCAGCGCTTTGTATCCCTCGTCTTCGAGCATTTCGACCAGCTCAATACCGCCCGTTTTGACGATCTTTCCATCCTGGAGCACGTGGATGTAGTCGGGGTTGATGTAGTCGAGTAGACGGCTGTAGTGGGTGATGACCAGAAAGGTGCGTGTGCCGTCATTCATCTTGTTGATCTGCTCGGAGACCGCCTTGAGCGCGTCGATGTCCAGACCCGAATCGATCTCGTCGAGGATGATCATCTCCGGTTCGAGGATGCGCATCTGTAAAATCTCGTTGCGCTTCTTCTCACCGCCCGAAAAGCCGACGTTGAGGGAGCGGTGGATCATGTCGGGGCTCATTCCCAGATCCTCCATCACACCGCGCAGCAGCTTCAGAAACTCCGGTGCGGTAAGCGGCTCTTTGCCTTCGAATTCACGCTTCGCGTTGAGCGCGGTACGCAGAAAGTAGGCGTTGTTGACACCGGGCACTTCGACGGGGTTCTGGAAGCTGAGGAAGATCCCGCGCAGGGCACGCTCTTCGGGTTCGAGTTCGAGGATATTCTGTTCTTTGTAGATCACTTCACCGCCTGTGACCGTCACGTCGTAATGTCCCGTGATCGCTTTGGAGAGGGTCGATTTACCCGCACCGTTGGGTCCCATAATGGCGTGTACTTTTCCCTTTTCGAGTTCGAGATTGAGCCCTTTGAGGATCTCTTTGTTTCCGATATTTGCTTTCAAATCTTTGATTTGCATGATTGTCATCCGACACTTCCTTCCAATGTTAAGTTGAGTAGATCTTTCGCTTCTGCCGCAAACTCCATCGGCAGCTGATTAAATACCTCTTTGCAGAAACCGTGTACGATCATGGAGACCGCATCCTCTTCACCGATCCCTCTGGATCTGAGATAGAAGAGCTGTTCGTCGCTGATTTTCGAGGTGGTCGCTTCATGTTCGACTATGGCGCTGGTGTTTTTGGACTCCAGATAGGGAAAGGTATGCGCCCCGCAGCGATCTCCGATCAGGAGCGAATCACACTCGCTGAAGTTGCGCGCACCGTCGGCGTTTTGTCCCATTTTGACCAGTCCGCGGTAACTGTTTTGCCCCTTCATGGCGGAGATACCTTTGGAGATGATCGTCGATTTGGTATTTTTGCCCAGATGGATCATCTTTGTACCGGTATCGGCGACCTGCGCTTTGGTCGTAACGGCAACGGAGTAGAATTCGCCGACCGAATTGTCTCCCTTTAGCACACAGCTTGGGTATTTCCAGGTGATTGCGGAGCCGGTTTCGACCTGCGTCCAGGAGATTTTGGAGTATTCCCCTTCGCAGAGTCCCCGCTTGGTGACGAAGTTGTAGATACCACCCTTGCCGTTTTCGTCGCCCGGATACCAGTTCTGGATCGTGGAGTATTTAATCTCGGCGTTTTTGTGCGCGATCAGCTCGACGACCGCCGCGTGCAATTGGTTCTCGTCGCGGCTGGGTGCGGAACACCCTTCGTTGTAGGAGACGTAGCTTCCCTCATCCGCGATGATTAGTGTGCGTTCGAACTGCCCCGTGTTGAGCGCGTTGATACGAAAATAGGTCGAAAGCTCCATCGGACAGCGTGTCCCTTTGGGGATGTAGACGAATGTCCCGTCGGTAAAGACGGCGGCGTTGAGCGCCGCGAAGAAGTTGTCGTTGACCGGTACGACTGAAAAGAGGTACTTTTGCACCAGTTCCGGATACTCCTTGACAGCCTCTGAGATGGAGCAGAAGATGATCCCCTGCTTTTTGAGTTCATCGGCAAATGTCGTGGCGACCGAAACGGAGTCGAAGACCGCATCGACCGCGACACCTGCCAGCGCTTTCTGCTCTTCGAGCGGAATACCGAGCTTCTCGTAAGCTTTGAGAATCTCGGGATCGACTTCATCCAGACTTCCGAGCGGCTTTTTGGGCGCGGAAAAGTAGGAGATCGCCTGATAGTCGATCGGATCGTAGTGGAGTTTCGCCCAGTGAGGCTCTTTCATCTTCTTCCAGACTCTGAAGGCATCCAGACGGATATTGGTCATCCACTCCGGTTCATCCTTCTTTGCCGAGATGAAGCGGATAATCTCCTCATTCAGCCCCGGAGGCGCCGTATCGGCTTCCACATCGACGGTAAAACCGATCTCATACTCTTTGGAGACCAGCTTGTCGATTTTCTGTTGTTCGTTTTGCTCTTCTCGCATCATAACTCCCTAATAGGATAAACTTTGTCCTAATTATACTCTTATTTTTGAAATTTTGCAAATTATAGGATTTTTTTGCGTAAAAAGCGGTATGGTTTTGTGTGAAAGTACCACTTTTTTACGCTTTTGGATGAGAAGTGTTAGTGTGTGGAGCTGTTGCTATCTTTGGTAAAGTGACTCTTTTCGACAATGACAGGGTAGAAGTAACCGTAACCGAAATCTTTTTCGACTGCGACGATACCTTCCGCGGTGACGATATCGCCTCTTTTGACATCCGCTTTTGGCGTGGTGAAGACCAGATCGTCCGTGCCCGCGTTGGCATCGCCCGTGCCGTCTTCGATATGCACCCAGTCACGCTTCATGATCTCTCTGGCGACTTTGATCACTTTGCCGCGCACTTTGACCCTTTTGCCGTTGAGTTTTTTTGCGTTCATGAAGAGTTCTTCGACGCTGAGGGTACCCGGCTTTTTGTAGGGTGAGATTTTGGTTTGTTTGAGTTTACGCGCCAGTGAAGGGAGTTGTCGTTTTTTTTTCTCAGTGGCGAAACGGATTCCGTCGGCGAAGATGAGATGTTTAAAAGTGCGACCTAGTGTTTTACTTTTGAAATTATCCATTGTCATCGCTTCATGAAATGTTACCTCCGCTCCTTTAGTTACGGGAATGCGTGTAACGGCGATCCAGACCGTTTTGTCGGGATTGTGCTCTTTGATTTTGAGATAGGTATAGGGTCCGCTTTGGAGCACCTCGAGTACTTTGCCGGCGTGCTGTTCTTTCGCAAACAGGAAGAGTAGTCCGGTCAGAAGTAAGAGAATGATTGACTTCATGAAGTTCCTTTATGCATGTTTTGGTAAGTATGTCGCTTCATGATAATCTATGTTTTATTAAAAAAAGTTATTGCTTATTTGGTGTGAAATGTGCTTTAAGTCAAAAAAGATAAAATCATTATTAAAAAATATAGTTGCTTTTAAAGGATGAGAATGACAAATATCGTGCTTTGCGGCGGGAGTGGGACAAGACTATGGCCGATCAGCAGAACATTGATGCCCAAACAGTTTATTAAATTGTTCAACGACAAATCACTTTTCCAGTTGACAGTGGAGCGCAACGGCAAACTGTGCAAAGAGCGTTTGATCGTTTCCAATCAGGATCAGTTTTTTATTGCGCTTGATCAGCTCGAAGAGGAAGGGATTCGAAACAATACTTATTTATTGGAGCCGATGGGACGCAATACCGCACCGGCAATTGCCCTGGCGTGTATGATGCTGGATGAGAATGAAGTGGTTTTGGTAACGCCGTCAGATCATGTGATCAAAAATGAAGCAGCCTATTTTGACGCGGTTAAAAGGGCTGAGGCGTATGCAGAAGAAGGATTTCTGGTGACATTCGGTATTCAGCCTTCCTATGCAGAGACCGGATACGGTTATATCGAAGCGGACGGGGAAGATGTACGCAGCTTCAAGGAAAAACCGGATCTTGCCACAGCGGAAAAATATCTTGCCGATGGAAACTATTACTGGAATAGCGGAATGTTCTGTTTTCGTGCCGGGACATTTCTGGAAGCGTTACAGCAGCATGCGCCGGAGATTTACGATGCCTGCAAATCGGCGCTTGAGAGTGCGCGTGAAATTACGCCGGGTCAGTATCGTATCACACCTGAAGCGATGGCGGCGATTCCTTCCGACTCAATCGATTACGCCGTAATGGAAAAGAGTAACAATGTTAAAGTGATTCCCAGTGATATCGACTGGAACGATCTGGGGAGTTTTGACGCACTATATGAAGAACTGCCCAAAGATGACGACGGTAATACGCAAAACGATAATCTGATAGCGGTTTCGTCAAAGAACAATCTGATTCTTTCTCATGAAAAGACCATTGCGCTTGTGGATATCGAAGATTTGATCGTTGTCGATACGCCGGATGCATTGCTGATAACAAAAAAAGGTTCTTCCCAGAAAGTCAAAGAGGTGGTGGCACGACTCAAAGTGCAGGAGAGTGAGCTGACACAAGTGCATACACTGGCACACAGACCGTGGGGAACCTATGAAGTACTGCTCTCTCATGACAACTACAAAATCAAAAGGATTGTCGTCAAACCGGGAAAAAGACTCAGTTTGCAAAAACATTTTCACCGAAACGAACACTGGATTGTCGTCAGCGGGACAGCGACGGTGACGGTGGGAGATGAAGTCAAACTGATTCGTCCGAACGAATCT
>WGAE01000218.1 GCA_015489185.1 Campylobacterales bacterium | reverse complement strand
TCTCAGGACCGATAAAAAGAATCGCAATAATCGCGATGACGAGGATTTCGCCGAAACTCATTCCGAACATGCGCGTATCCTTCCGTAGAGAATTTTCAGAGATTGTAGCAAAAAACGTGTTAGAGTAAAAAGAAATTTGACTCTGAAGCCTGATTTGCCCTGCAGAACGAAAAAAGCCCCGAAGCGTTATCGCCCCGGGGCTTTTGGACAGAAGATTTTACCGCGATGAAAGGGCGGCGGGAATTACATCATTCCCGGCATACCGCCCATTCCGCCCATACCACCCATATCAGGTGTCGCGGCTGGTTTGTCCTCTTTGATCTCGCTGACTGTCGCTTCGGTTGTCAGCAACAGGCTGGAGACGGAAACCGCGTTTTGCAGCGCGACACGCTCGACTTTGAGCGGATCGATGATACCCGCCTCGAACATATCGACGTATTCGCCTGTCGCCGCGTTGAATCCGTAATTTTGGTTGTCGTTTTCAAGCACATTGTTGGCTATCACACCCGCATCATATCCGGCGTTGGTTGCGATCTGTTTGATCGGAGCCGCAACCGCACGTTTGACAATCTCCGCACCGATCGCCTGATCACCTTCAAGATCGAGGTTGATTTTTGCGCTTGCTTTGAGCAGTGCCGCACCACCGCCGATGACAACACCCTCTTCAACCGCCGCTTTGGTAGCGGAGAGTGCGTCGTCGACACGATCTTTTTTCTCTTTCATTTCAGTTTCGGTTGCCGCACCGACTTTGATAACCGCAACACCGCCGCTCAGTTTCGCCAGTCTCTCCTGCAGTTTCTCTCTGTCATAATCGCTGCTTGTCTCTTCGATCTGACGCTTGATCTGTGCGATGCGCGCTTCGATTGCCGCTTTGTCACCTACACCGTCGACGATTGTCGTATTGTCTTTGTCGATGACGACACTTCCCGCCTGACCGAGGTCTGCGGCTGTGACACTTTCAAGTGTACGACCGAGCTCTTCGCTGATCACCTGACCGCCTGTCAGGATTGCGATATCTTCGAGCATCGCTTTTCTTCTGTCACCGAATCCAGGTGCTTTGACCGCTGCGATGTTGAGGATACCTCTGAGTTTGTTGACAACCAGTGTCGCCAGCGCTTCACCCTCAATATCTTCGGCGATAATCAGCAACGGTTTACCGCTTTTTTGTACCTGCTCCAGTACCGGAAGCAGATCTTTGAGGTTGGTGATCTTTTTGTCATAGAGCAGGATGTACGGATTGTCCATCACTACTTCCATCTTCTCGGTATCGGTCACAAAATATGGAGAGAGGTATCCTCTGTCAAACTGCATACCCTCGACCACATCGAGTTCATCTTCGATACCTTTCGCCTCTTCAACCGTGATGACACCGTCTTTGCCGACTTTATCCATCGCTTCCGCGATCAGATCACCGATCTTGCTATCGTTATTGGCGGAGATACTCGCAACCTGCGCAATCTCTTTTTTGTCTTTGATCTCTTTTGCGCCCGCTTTCAGCTCCGCGATGATCGCTTCGACCGCTTTATCCATACCGCGTTTGACCTCAATAGGGTTCGCCCCTGCGGTGATGTTTCTAAGCCCCTCTTTGAAAATCGCCGCCGCAAGTACGGTTGCCGTTGTTGTACCGTCACCCGCTTCATCCGCAGTGTTGGACGCTACCTCTTTGACCAGTTGCGCACCCATATTTTCGATGGTATCCGCAAGTTCGATTTCACGCGCTACGGAAACACCGTCTTTGGTGATGCTCGGCGCGCCGAAGCTCTTTTGAATGAGTACGTTTCTACCTCTTGGACCCATCGTTACCTTGACGGCATCACTCAGTTTTTTGACACCTTCGAAAAGTTCGTTACGTGCTACGTCGGAAAATTTGATCTCTTTTGCTGCCATTCCTCTTTCCCCCTTACTTATTTAATGATTCCGAGAATATCGTCGGTATTGAGAACCAGATACTCATCACCTTCAAGTGTGATATCCGTTCCCGAATATTTTGCGAAAACGACTGTGTCGTCTTTTTTGATCTCACCGTCCTCTTCCACCTCTGAAC
>WGAE01000217.1 GCA_015489185.1 Campylobacterales bacterium | reverse complement strand
GTGGAAAAAGTAGTGCGACGACACTGTAAATCCATGCCGTCCCCACACCAATCGCAATAAGCGTAAACATATTGAGATTCCACGTTTTGACAGATTGCCATCCTCTCACAAAAAATGGCCAGCCGCCCCAAAGCACCACCGGTGTCGCAAATATAAACTCAAACCACTGCACATGTCGCATAGAGATACGCTGCGGCAACCACTGCGGTGCAAGATCGGCAACCATCGCAACAATAAAAACAGGAAACGCAAGTAGTGAACTGATCCAAAACCTTCGCTTCATATCCAGATATTCGGCATCTTCCTCTTCATCGGCTTCAACGATGACCGGCTCCAGCGCCATACCACATATCGGACAGTTACCCGGTTCATCTCTGATAATTTCCGGATGCATCGGACAGGTATACTCGGTCTTGATCGTCGGTACCGCTTCGATCTCTTTCTCAAGCGCCATACCGCATTTGGGACACGTTCCGGGATGATCCTGACGAATCTCAGGGTGCATCGGGCAAGTATAAAAAGTATGCCCGATTTCACAATGATCATCGATACAGTAGGGATTTTGTCTCTCTTTTAACATTTCACACCTCCGTCGTGTTTCGTTACTCTCATGATAGTACGAAGGTGTGTAGCGTGTATGTAAAGAATATTCAGTATTTGTAGTGTGTAGACAACTATAACTGCAAATTTTCAGACCGTGGTTTCAGAAGTTTTCGAACTCCTCTTCCATTTTCTGCTCTTCCAGCCGCTTCTTCTCTTCGTCGCTGAGCATGAGCTCTTTCATCTTTTTGACAAAGACAGTACGATCGGGAAGCTTCGTGAAGTAGGCATACGTGCCGTACATCATGAGCAACACCGTCAACAGCAGGATAGCCGTCTGTGCGGGAGTGAACTTCTGTACGGGATCTTTATGCCGGATCTCGCAAATACCGCCCGGACAGTGGCGCGCCTGCTCTTTGCTGAAGAGGTTGAAGAGTTTGCACCCCAGACAGATCGAAAAGGCGGACTCGAAAAAGAGCAGTGCCATACAGATGAGGCAGACTAGCACTTTGATCGGATTGGGTTCGAAGTGAATCACGAGATAGTAGAACATCGGGATAGCGATGATCGCACCGATTGCCCATGCGAAGCGTTTCTGCGTCGCTCCGACATATTCGGGCACCTGATTGCGCACGAAAAAGCGCCCCAGCATCAGTGAAGGGGAGTAGCGAGGCTGGATGACGCGGATGATAAAGTCGATCATAAAGAAAGTGACGAAATACTCCGAAAAGACCGCCGTCCCCAGCATGACACCGTTGGTCAGCCCCAGAAACGCTCCGATGAAGAGAATTCCCGCCGCGGCTCTCGCTTCACGCTCGTTGAGCACACGCACGTCATAGCCCGGGACTTTCTCGCCGTAAGTGAAAAACTCTTTGAGATTCATTGCTTGTTCAGGACTTTTGATTTGGCCAATGCCGCTTCGATCTCCTCTTTGGAGATATCGCCGGTGAGATTGAGCTGAACATCACCGTCCTTGCCCTCGACCTGCATGTTCTCGATCTTCTTTTTGGTCTCGTCGCTCATACATTCACATTGACCGGTTGCGCAGTTTTCGACCATCTTGACGATCTGCATCTTCTCGACGGCGCCCTGGAAGTTGATCTTCACACCCTCGCCCGTTTTGAGGACCTTTTTTTGCATCTTTAGTTCCTTTGTGGTAATTTAGTGGTAATTTGAAGGAAGAGTATACCATAATTTGTCAGATGCATCAAGATATATTGATTTAAAAACGAGGAGGAAAAGAGGATTGCAGTTTTTCAGATGTGAAGTGCTCGATTTTCTGCGGGATCTGCGCGCAAACAACACCAAAAAGTGGTTTCTGGAGCACAAAGAGGCGTATGAGTCGCTGATCCTTGCGCCTTCCAAACGCTTCGTCGAAGAGATGGGCGAAGAGTTGCAGGTGCTGGTACCGCAAATCCGCGCTATCCCCAAAGTCAACGGCTCCCTCTTTCGCATCTACCGCGATACGAGACTCAGCAAGGATAAAACACCCATGAAGAGTCGCATCGGCATCATCTTCTGGCGCGGCAGCGGCAAACGGCTCCAGAGCAGCAGCTTCTATCTACACTTCTCCCCCGACGAGATGCTCGTCGCATGCGGCATCCGCGGCTTTTCACGTGATTCGCTGGAAGGGTACAGGGAGTATATCCGGGACGAGAAACATGCCGAAAAGCTGGAGGAGATCATACAGAGTCTCAAAGCCAAAGGGTTCCACTTCCCCGACCCCGCATACAAACGCCTCCCCCGCGGCTTCGACAAAGCCTACCCTTTCGCCCACCTCAGCCGTTACGCCGCCATGTACGCCTACAAAAAATTCGACCCCGAAACGATCTGCAGTGACCGGCTCAACGAAATGCTCTTCGATATCTGGCAGGATGCGCTGCCCCTTTTCGAATGGATTTACGACATGAGCCTCACATGTGAAATCCGGGACCCGGATGGGAAGTCGCTGCGGCTTTGATTATATTTCACTTTGAAATATTTTTTCTTACTTTGTCAAAATTATATTACTATATGTGTGTCATTATCTTGGGAAGGAATATGGTACAATAGCATGAAACTAAGTTTTAAGATTGAAGCATTGGCAAAACTGATCGATGCGCTTTACAAAAAATTAGTGATATTGGTTGCAATTGCCGGTGGGTTCGGGGCTTATGCGGTCAAATTTTTACAAAATGCCAACAGTATCGGATATCTTTTTATCTTAATCTTTACCATTGTGTCAATAGCGGTATTTTACAGCTATGTCAAACTAAATGACTATATCAGAG
>WGAE01000216.1 GCA_015489185.1 Campylobacterales bacterium | reverse complement strand
TACTATTTCAGCCCGCCTTTGCAGGAAGAGGAGATAAAACATAAAAAGAGTGGCGGACAGGGAGGGATTCGAACCCTCGGTAGCCTTGCGACTACGCATCCTTAGCAGGGATGTGGTTTCAGCCAGCTCACCCACCTGTCCGTAAAGGAGCGAAATTATAGCTTTTTGCAGGTTAAATTTCCCTTAATATTCGCTCTGTGACGCCTGCCGGATCGGCGGCGCGGTAGATAGGACGTCCGACAACGATAAAATCTACCATCTCTTCTTTAGCGGTTTTGATATCTGCAACACGTTTTTGGTCTCCGGCATCTTCGCCGAAGGGGCGGATTCCCGGTGTAAGGGTTAAAAAATCTTTGTGTGTTTCAGCCTTGATCAGGGCGCTTTCATGGGCGGAGCAGACAACTCCGTCGATTCCTGCATTGTAGGCATCTTTAGCAAACTCGATCGCTTTTTGGTGAATATCCGTGCCGTAGATTTTTCGAAAACTTGCATTGTCAAAGCTGGTCAATGCCGTGACAGCGAGCACAATAGGGCGGTTTGGCAGATTCCCCAGCCGCTCCATTACCGTGTGCATCGCTTTTGTTCCGCTGCTTGCGTGCACATTGAACATCTCTACACCCGTTTTTGCAATCTCTTCCGCCGCATCCGCCATTGTATTGGGGATATCGTAGAGTTTCAGATCGAGAAAAATGTGAAAATCGGGATTGATCTCCTTAAGGCTTTCCAGAAGGGGTTTTCCGTCACGAATATAACTTCGAAATCCAACTTTCAACCAAATATCAAATTTTCTAAGTTTCTGTGCAAGTGCGATATTCTCTTCGTAACCGGGTAGATCGAGTGCGACACAGAGTTTCATGTATGCTCTTTCGCGATGGCGTCAAGAACACCGTTAACAAGTTTGGGTGCGGTATCGGAGGCAAGCTCTTTTGCCAGTTCGATCGCTTCATTGATCACTACGGCGTTGTCGAGATCGGTTTTGAGAATTTCATAGGTGCCAAGACGAAGGATCGCACGCTCTATATGTCCCAGTTGCGGGAGTTTGTACTCTTTGAGATGCTTGTTGATTTCGTTGTCGATCTCTTCCATATTTGCGTTGATCCCTTCAAAAAGAGAGAGTGCGAACGCTTTTTGTTTGTTTCGTATCTTTTTATCTTCGAGCATCTCGTCGATAAATTTTTCAATATTGTCGTTGCCGATATCTTTGGCGTAGAGCAGAGAGATCACACTCTCCCGTGACTGGTGTCTGGTTGCCATATGCCCTCTTTAAAAATTTTTATAAAGACTAATCAGTTCAATCAGCCCTGTCATCGCTTCGAAACCTTTGTTTCCGGCTTTACTTCCGGCACGCTCGATCGCCTGTTCGATCGTATCGGTCGTCAACACACCAAATGTGACCGGTTTGCCGTATTTGAGCGTGACATTCGCGATACCTTTGGTCGCTTCAGCGGAAACATAGTCGAAATGGGGCGTACTGCCGCGAATGACGGCACCCAGACAACAGACAGCGTCATATTTGCCGCTTGCAAGGAGTCTTTCAAGTGCAAAAGGAATTTCAAACGCTCCAGGTACCAGAATGAGGTCAAGATTTTCTTCGTTACCGCCGTGGCGTAAAAAGGCGTCTTTTGCGCCCTCTACGAGCCGATCAGTGATGATATGGTTGAATCTCGCGTTGATGATTGCGACTTTTTCATCGCCTTGCAGATGGAGTTTTCCTTCGATAATGTTCATGAAGTTCCTTCTATGTTTCTCTTGTTTTGGCTATTTTATCGAAAATTTCTCTAAAGTTAAGAGTGCGTCTTTATAAATCGGCTCATCGATAAAGCCGTAGCGTTCATCCATAAAACCTGTCACATTTTGTGACGCCATCTCTTCGAAGCGTTTTTTGATGTAACGAGCACGCTCCAGTTGCTCTGATTTGTCGGCAAAAATCCGGTTGGCGATTGCGACCTGTTTGGGTCCGAGACAACTCTTTGCCGTATAGCCCATCTCCTTTTCGAGTTTGCACCAGCGGGTAAAAGTTTCGGTATCGTTATACTCCTGATAGGTAAAACCGATCGGATAGATTCCCGCAATTTTACAATCGATAAGAAATCGACTCAGCAAATAGTGGATGGTCGGATTTTCAAGTGTTAGCAGACTGTGACTCAGTCCCATCGAGTTGAGCATATCCATAATCCCCAGCGAAGCACATTCGACGCAGTTTTGAAGATTGAGACGAGTAAGATTTTCGAGTGACTCTTTGGTCTCTACGGAGATATGCAGCGGTATATCGGGATCGAGGATATCGAGTACTTTTTGGACATCTTCCGGGGTGCGGATTTTAGCCACCCTGATAGAATCAGGTTTGATACGGTTTAGAAACTTGATCTCTTCGTCCCCTCCCTCATCGATCGGATTGACCCGCACGATGATACGCGATCTGCTCTCTTTGAGGTGGGAAAGAAAAACGGCGGTAAGTAGCAGGGCACGTCTTTTCATCGCCGGTGCGACGCCGTCTTCGAGATTGAGTACGATGATATCGGCGTCAAGATTGTCGATACGATTGATGTGCTTGAGTTTGAGCGGATTGAGCATCATTGCCGAGCGAGGTCGGATGATAGAAGCTTTTTTGCGGTGCGGTTTGGTAATTTGTTGCAGCAGCTCCGTTTCAGACATCGTTTCAAAAGGGGTAATATCGTCAAAAACCATTGTTTCTCTTTTTGTGATTTTAATGTGTTATAATAGGTCAGCATTATACTACAGTTACAGTAATGAAGGAGCGATGTGGAAAGGGTACTTGAGAGTATTGACGCCTATTTGAAGGATCTGGAGAAGGAGATGCTACGCATCGTCGATGATCAGACGATTCCGCTTGCGGAAAAAAATCGGCTGATGGAACCGATTGCCGATACAAAAAAGGTACTGGTGCGTACCAAAGCGGAACTTGTGCGTATTCGGGACAAAGAGTATGTGGCGGGGTGCGGTATGGCAAAACTCAGAGCAGAGGGAAAGAAATGACACCCAAAGAGATGATGACCGAAATGTTTCGTCTCCAGCAAAAACTCAATGACGAAACCAACGGCAAGGGATGGGAAAAAGGGTATACGAAACAGGGGCGAATTATCAACTGGAACCGCTGTATCTATATGGAATGTGCCGAATTGATCGACAGTTTTAACTGGAAACACTGGAAAGATATTGCGATACCGCCGGACTGGGATAATATTACAATCGAACTGGTTGATATCTGGCATTTTGTGATGAGTCTTGGGCTGGAGTATTATCACAATGAAAAGATTGGAACGATTGAAGATATCGTATCCGAACTTGTCGATTCGCAATATTTCGATCCGTTTTGCCTTGATCCGAACAAACCGGACGATAAAGATGCGATGTTGATCATCAGTGTGATTGAACACTTCATGAAAGATGCACTGGAAGCAAAACCTTTTTACAAACTGAGCGACGATTTTTTTGAAACGTGTCTGCAGTGCGGTGTCAATATCGATACGCTTTACAAATTTTATGTCGCCAAAAATGTGCTGAATAAGTTCCGTCAGGATAACGGTTATAAAGAGGGTACATACAAAAAGGTCTGGAACGGACAGGAGGATAATGAATTTTTGATGAGGTTGCTTTCGGAAAAACCGATGGGCATTGACACGATCTATGTTGCGCTGGAGGAAGCGTACGGGAAAGTTTCATGACACTTCTGCCGATTTTGCAAAAGAGTTTTCGTGACTTCAAGTCACCCTGGTTTTTGTCGCTTTCTCTGTTGCCGTTTGTGGTGACACTGATTTTGTTCGGGTATTTGTGGTTGCATTTTGGCAGTGACTTGGTAACACAGGTCGGGGTGGATCTTGATGCGGGTAGGGTGCCGTTTATTGACCCGGAGGCGCACCCGTGGTTGACAGCGGTTTTGACTTTTTCACTTTTTAAATGGCTCTTTGCGTTTTTTTTCTATCTGGTCGGCGGTGTGGCGGTTATTCTCTTTTCGGTGTTGATCGCGACAGTGGTTATAGGTTTTTTTACCCCGATGATTGTCAAAAAGATTCATCAAAAACACTATCCTGCATTTCGTTTTACCAATGATGATTTTACCTTTCTTGCTTCTTTACCCTATTATCTGAAAATCATTACGGTATTTATATTGCTGGGGTTTATCGCGTTGCCGCTTCTGTTTGTACCTGCGCTCAATTTTATTGCGATCAATCTACCCTTCTATTATCTTTTTCATTACTTCATGTTGCTTGATGTCGGATCGAACATTGTCAGTAAAAATGAGTTCCGTGTGATTACAAAAAAATATAAAAATCTCTTTCGCACCACAACCGCGACACTTTACGCAATTTCACTTATTCCGGTACTTGGTCTTTTCCTGCAGGTTTTTTATGTCATTGTGCTGGCTCATGAATTTTTCGAAAAGGCGATACAGGAGCGTTCATGAAACCTGTTTTGGGTATTTTACTGGTTATCGCAATATCACTTTATGCCAAAGCGTTGGATTTTCGCCAGATATTGACATTGAAAATGGTCAAGAATATCGCGTTGCAATACCCGAACAAAAGAGGTGAAACGCTTGAAGAGACCGCAATGGCGATCTGTCTGGCGGAGACCAACGGTGGAAAAGTGAAGTGGGGAGATAAACAGCTTCTGAGAAAGGGGATTAAAAAAGCATCCTACGGGATTATGCAGGTGCGGTTACAAACGGCACGGTTTGTTGCCAGGACTTATCGTCTTTGGGACGTGGCACAAATGAGCGATACCGAATTGATTACAAAAATGATGCATGATCCGCTTTTTAACGCAAAAATCGCAGTACTTTATCTGGTCTATCTGACTGATACGTCAAAAAGCTATTTTGAAGCGGTAAGTCGCTACAACGGCGGCAGGGTAAACTACCCCTATTTTAACAAAGTGCAACGTTGCCTGAAGATTATCAGGCAAAATCGCCTCTGAAGTTACGCCTCCCCTTTGATCTCCAGCAGCAGCAGATTCTGACACATTGTAATATATTCCATAATGTAATTTTGCGCTTCGAGTGTCGGGTAGATATTTAAAACGATCTGATTGCCGTAGATTTTGTAAATCATTGCATTCATCGTCAGTTGTCTGACCATATTTTCCATATCCTGTACGGCAAATTCGAGTTTGAATGTCTTCGCATGAAGTCCTTTGACCTGAATCTCTTCGATTTTGTTGAGTTGTGTCGTAAACAAAATCGAGTTTTTAGAGATATCCGCAACAAGCCCCTCGATGAAAATCTCATCTTCGATTTCAAGTGTCGCCTTGATCGGTCTGTGCGGTGTGACGCGGATATTTTTACGATGTACCGGTGAATTGTCGAGAAATTTGAAATTGCTCAGCTCAATCAAGCCGTTTTGATGATCAATGTGCATAATATCAGCACGTAAAATGTCAGGAATTTTACTATGTTCAAGATAGACAAACTCCTGTTTCTTCATGAAAGGCAGATACTCTTTAGGAGAGCGAATTTTAGCGTAACCCATTTTACTTTCGACTACTTCTACTTTGTTTGAAAGCGGGATCTCTTTATAAAAACCGTAAACCGTAAGTGTAGGAGACTCCTGAAAAATTTGGCTGATATTTTCAAAATCTCCGTTATGGCTATAGTCGAAGTAGCGCGTACCGTAGTAAATATGATTCTTTTTGGAAAGCTTTGCTTTCATCAAAAAGCGATGCACACGCTCCAAAAGAGAAGTGACATCATCTTCTTGATCATAATTTGTCACACCGACATTATCGATGTCGACACCGTATTTGATTTTGATACTGGTCAACATATTTTTGATGGTGCTGACAACGGTGTGAATTTTACTTTCATGAATAAAGAGCAGGTAACTGTTTCCACCTTCGTAGACAATCGGTGTGAAGTTGAGATAGGAGTAGATGAAGCTGAATATTTCCTGAAATTTAGCACCCTCTTTCGGGTGGAAGCGAAGCTCGAACTTCACGGCACAAAGTGGCGTGGAAAAGTCTTTTGAGCGTTGAATCTGCGAATGGATAAACGCCTGATTGACGATATTGCTGATGATAATACTTTGGTTTGTCATGGCCTCTCTTTGCGTAAAAATTGGATTACGTGTACGATTTAGCTATAATTTCGGCATTTCGGAGAAAAAATTTAGAGGAGCAAGAGGGTGAAAACACAATTTTACAAAGATCTGGAGCAGGTTTACACACTTCTGAAAGAAAAAGAAAAAACGCTGCACACATTTTATGACGTGGTGCATAGTGAAACGCCGCAGAAAGAACGACAATTTGTCGATGCCTTTTTGGAGAGGATCGGCTTGGAGTCCACACCCGAAACGCGTATGGCGGCGGTAACGAGACTGGTTTCTTTGCGTGAAGATGCATTGATCCAGGCATTCAAAAAAGCGGGGTTTGACGAAGAGATGATCATCGAAAAAAAGGAAGAGGCGTATCTTTGGGTAGCGGAATATCATCTGGAACGTCATGCAGATTTGATTGATGAAATCGAACGAAGAGCATTGCTGACGCCATTTTATCGTGCTGTTTTCAAGGGGGTTCATGAAGTGGGGAAACGTTTTAGCGGATGGCAATCAAGCTGGACAGCGCATATTATTGACGGGGTAAACCGGGAACTATACAGGTTGTTTAACGGCGATGAAGAGAAGATTTTTGAAATGCTGCATGAAAAGGAGCTGTTCGATAAAGGACACGACAATGAAAAAGGCGACCGCTCCTACTCCGTACTGGTAAAACAACAAGACGGCTCTTTTCGCTCCGTTCCTTATGCCGAAGCGTTTGAAAGCGAAGTGACGGAAACGTTGCTTGCGCTGGCGGAATTTAAAAACAGTCTCTGGCAACTTGAAGATGAGGTGTTTGACCAGAAACAGGAGCATCTGGATTATCTTCAGGCGATCATCGAAGCGCTGGCGGAACGGGATAACGACAAGCTCATTCCGCGCTGGGCGGAAGTGGATCGCCGCTGGATGAAGATTACCGTACCGCTTCAGATCGGACATCCGCTCGAATATTACGAAGATCACTACAAAAAGGCGGTCGCGCTGGAGTGGGATTTGCGTATTGTCAATCCGAAAAACAGTGCCGGTAATGTCAAGGAGCGCATCAAAATGATGTATGCCGATCTTTATCGAAAGATTACCGATATGGACGATTCCTTTCAAAAAACATATGAAACCGGGCTTCGTAGTCTGGAGAAAGTACAGCTCTATCTTGGCAGACCGGCGCTTTACTACGGTGCCGAATTTTGTGGACTCTTTTCTGCTCAGGTGGTGCCAAACGATGAGGTTGTGACCAAAGAGGCGGGGAAAAAGATCTTCGCCTTTGCGGACAATGTCCTCGAAGCCAGCCGTGCCAAACCCTTCATGAAGATACAAAAAGAGGTTTTCCCAAAATGGTTTCTGGATCAAAGTCGGGAAGTGCTTTTCAAAAAAGAGGATATTTGGTATGAGGTGTACAATACCACGACGATAGGGCATGAGTACGGACATATCCTCTGGATTGACGACGATACCGAAAGTGTCATGAACACGACGGGAAATTTCAAAAATATCGAAGAGTTCAAAGCGACTACCGGTGGACTCTGCGCCTTTTTTCACAACGAAACGGAGCATCTTAAAGCACATATTTTAAACGATACCATTCGACGTGCTGTAGGGCTGATTGCCTGGAAAGAAACGGGAGAGGTGGAACCCTACTACTGTGAGGGATTAATCCACCTGCACGGACTTTTTGAAACAGGGGTATTGCGGTTTGGCAAGAAACTTGAAATTGACCAAAGTGATACCGCTTATGAGCGAATCAAGTCGTGGTATCTGGAGACATACGAAGCACTTGCAAAACACTATCTGGAGAAAAAAGACGCATCGGAGTTTCTGTACCAATATGCCCGAAAAGAGGGAAAATATTTTATGCCCGTCGATAACAGTGTCAAATACTTTGTCAACTATTACTGGAACCTGCATCAGAGTATCGGACAGATGATTGATGAGAGTGAATCAAAAGAAGCCTGGCTGGAGGGGTAAATAAAACAAATGCAGTGCCGATCTACAGAAAAAACGAACGATTTTTCGAACAAGGATACGACAATGTTTGTACACAGACGGTCTGCGCTTTTTGTTTTGAGTATATTGCTTTTTATCGCCGGTATTGCGGGTTGCGGCAGTGAGAGCAACGTCCCCAAATATATCAAAGCACCCGATGACTCTGGTCAGACAGGTTCAAATACCGGATCAGGTGAGGATCAAAACGATTCACAGCCGCAAACACCCACAATTCCCAGAGAAGTAACCGTGACACACGACAGCGCTTTGTCAGATACCGATTGGGGTGCGTCGGTTGAACTGCGTGCCTGCTACGATACCCAAAAGCAGAAGATGACATTTGAAGCATACAGCCCTGCCGGTGTCTCTGACGATACATTTCATTATCAATTTTTTCTCGACATCGACAAAAACCCGCAAACCGGATTTACCTCCCCGTTACGTAACGACTACTATGCACTGGAAGGTATCGACTTCATGATTGAAGACGGCGCGGTCTATCGTGCACTCTCGACATCACAGTGGCAGTGGGAAAAAGTTGCGGACTATGACTTTATTGTCGGTAAACTGGCAACCGGAGAAGTGCGTATTCAAAACTGTGGATCGCTGGCGGCATTTGGTACAATGTTTGATATCAACACAACCGACGAGATCAATATGGCGATGATGCCCGCCGGCTGTGACTGGGAAGATGTCGGTAACTTTGTCAAAATCCAAAATGTTAGAATAGGGTGCCGATAAGCTATATCATAGTATCCAGGTTGACAATTATCTGTCTCTTATACACATCTCCGAGC
>WGAE01000215.1 GCA_015489185.1 Campylobacterales bacterium | reverse complement strand
CACGGAGAAGGAGACCCAGAAGCGGATGATCATCGGAAACGGTGGAGAGTCGATCCGACGAGTGGGCTCTTATGCCCGGAAACTGATGGAGACCTTTTCGGGGAAAAAGATTTATCTCGATCTTCACGTCGTCGTGCGCAAGGGATGGAGTAAAAATCGCAAGAGCCTCGAGGCGATCGGTTATCTCTTTTAAGGTAGAAACCCTTTTTATAAGCGCACATTAATATTATTACATATATAATCAGGCAGGTAAACGAAGGATAAACGGGAGCACTGTAAATGATAAAAGAGAAAAAAAAGTTTCAATCGATCCTCTCGATCGATCCTTATAATCAACGTTATTATCGTTATCACAATGAAAGCCTTTCCCCTGTGGGAAAACTTCAATTCAAGAGTGTCAACTATTTCACTTCCTTCATTGCCAACAAAGATCTCATCATCGCCCCCGTGAATGTCAGCCGGAATATTGAAGCAGAGGATCTGGCCGGGGCACTCGAAGATAAGGCCTACGATGAGTTGGGCCTCGATCCCGCCACCGAATACATCATTCATTACGAAGAGTTTGAGAGTGAAGGGGAGGGGCGGGATTTCCAGCTTTTCATTCTCGAAAGAAATCGGTACGAGGAGATATTTGAAGAAGTCCGGGAAGAGCTGCGTTATATGGATTTGGTTCTTCCGGCGCCGCTGCTTTATCAATCACTTTACGATTACGAAATACTAGAGCGGAGAAAAGTACACTGTTTTCTCTACTTTACGCATTATGATGCAACGCTCACTTTCTACAAAGACGGCAAATACCTTTATTCCAAATCGATCAATTACTCTTTGGATCAGTTGTACGATCACTATTGTGAAATTGCGGGAAAGACCGTAGACGAGAAACAATTTTTCCGTATTTTTCAGAAAGAAGGGGTCAAAACGACCCATTTAGAGTACCAACAGAATCTTATCAAACTTTTCAACGAAATTTTTATCACGATTAATGACATCGTTATTTATACCAAACGAGCTTATAAAGTTGATGTGATCGATCAGATGTTTATCGGTAGTGAACTAGGGCCCATTAGCGGTGCCGATGAATATGCACAGAATTACCTGGGGCTCTACTCGACCTCCATGATTTTCGATTTCGGAATCAAAAGCGATGAATGGTATATCGATCAGTTGCACTATATGATCATTCTCAGTACAAAAAAATACTGGGAGGATCCGGATGTACTGATCAACTTCACACAGAACCCGCGTCCTCCGGCTTTTCCGAAACGTGCCAGTGGACAGTTCGTTCTCACATTGGTCGCGGCTCTGCTGCTCGCCTCGGCCTATCCCCTTTACTTTCTGGTCTCGTCCTACCTCCTCGATCTGAACAATTTCCGCCTTTCCAAAGAGGAACGGCGTCTCGGAGCGGAAGTGCATAAATACAAGCAACTTCTCGGGAAGAAGAAGAAGGAGATCAAGCGGCTGGATAAAGAGATAGCCCGGTTGAAAAAAACTTTTCACGCCAAAGAGAAAACACTCAAGGCGGTCTACAATAAAAAAGTCAATTATCGGCTAAAATCCAATCAATTGGCTTCTTTTGCTCAAGATATGGAGAAATTTGCGGTGAATGCCGAAGCGATGGGGAACAAAGGGGATCGATTTATTCTGACCCTCGATGCCGATCGGGGGCGTGACATTACGAGTTTGGTCAAGTATATTACCCATAAATACAGCCATGAGATCCGCCACATCGATATCGAACGGATTGCGGAAGATAAAAACACTTCGGCGTATACCGGGGTTTTGAAGGTGGATATGCGATGAAAAACAATGAAAGTATGATGGAACGCTTGGATGCCTATTTCTCCAAAAAGAGTGAAAGTGAGAAATGGGTCATTATTTTGGGGCTTTCGGGAGCAATTGCCTATATTCTCTATCTCTATCTTTTCCCGTATGCGGAGAACCGCTACAAAGCAAGCCTGAATAAGAAGAAACATCTCGAGAAGAAAGTGCGGGAAGAACAGACCTACCTACGTTCGATCACTGTCAACGGGGACCGGAATTTTTATGTAAAAAAGTTCGATCAGGATATCTTGGAGCGGAAAAAGACGATTGAAAGTTATAAGAAAAAAATCGCACTCCTCAATCGAAGTTTTCAGCGTCTCTCGTCGGTACTTTTCAATCAGAACAACTGGTCGAAGTTCCTTGATTCGATTGCTCAAAGGGCGGCGAAGAACGATGTGCAGTTATTAGAGATTGATAACCGCTATGTGACACAGAAAGGGAATTTCGGCCATGTCCTAGAAATTGGAGTTCGGTGTGAGGGTCCGTTCCAGGGAATCCTTTCCTTTATTAACGATTTGGAGCAGAACAAACTTGTGACCGATGTTTATCAAAGTGAAATCAGATTGACACCGGAGCACGACAAGCTTGTCGCGGACTTGAATATTTCGGTGTGGGGAGTGAATCGATGAGGCTCTTGTCTTTGGGAATGGGCGTGGCGTTGATCGTTTTGCCGGCGATGGCACAGCTCGATATTAAAAAAATCGGAATAATGGTCAAAAAGATCCAAGGCAAACGGAAAAGCAAACGAAACATAGATTTCATTAAAATGTCTTCGCCTTTTCTTTTAGTCATTCCTCCTAAAGAAAACAACACGACGGTCAAACATGTGGAACGTAGAAAAAAAGTAATACGATTCACACTGGGTGCTATTATAAATCAGAAAGCCTACATTAATGGTAGATGGGTAAAAATCGGTGAAAATATTTTAGGATATAAAGTTGAAAAAATCGAGCAAAATAAGGTCTTACTGAAGCGAGACAAGAAAGAGATCCAGCTTTATCTTCCAAGACGGGAGAAAAACAATTTATTACAAGTGAGTGAGGGATAAAAATGATACGACGAATGATCAGAAGGAGTTTGATGGGTGTGTTGCTCGGTGGACTGATGGTGCAGAGTGCCGGTGCAACCGAAAACTGTATGGAGAAGCTTTTTAATGTCACCATAAGTGATAGTTTGACGATCAAGGATGCGATCGACAATCTGGCGGAGACCTGCGGTCTTACTGTTATTGTGAAAGACTCGGGGGCACAACACAAACTCCAGAAACATCTTTATTATGTGAAGTTGAAGAATGCGACTCTCAAGAATTTCCTCGACACGGTTTTGAAAGATAATGATCTTAATTATCGTTTACGAGGTAACAAATTGTCGATATCGTACCTCATAACCAAAACTTATAAGATCCATTACGTTACGGGACAAAGACAGGGGGAGAGTAGCGCAAACGTTCAAGTTGCGGGAGGTTCAACAAGTTCTAGCAGCAAAGTCAGTAGTGGAAAGGGATCGACCATTACCATTAAAAGTGATCAAGAATTTCAATTTTGGGGGACCATAAAAAACGAGATCCATCGCATCCTCAATACGGCCGGAGACGGATCAATCCATTTCACGAAGGTGGGAGATTCCTGGATCGGACCGGACGGTCAAAAATGGGAATACAATCCGCTTGAACCGGTTGTCAATCCGGAGGCCGGAATGGTCACGGTGACCGGAACGACTCGACAAATTGAGCGAGTGGATCGTTACATTGCAACCCTGGTCCATCAAGTCAAGACCGAAGTGATGATCGATGTCAAAATACTTGATGTGAGGTTGGATAACAGTAAAAGTATGGGAATCGACTGGGGTAAAATCTACGACACTTCCATTGTTGTCGGTGGGAAATATTCGGCTGTCTTCGCTGACGGGAGAAGCGACGACTCAAGTTCTTTTCCTGATCGATTGACGTTTTCCGGTAAAAGCGGAGGACGGACTACGTTCAGTATTTCGGGGGATTTGACCGGTGTATTGAAATTTCTCAGAACACAAGGAGACGTAACCGTCGTATCGAGCCCGCGAGTTATGACACTGAACAATCAACCGGCGATGATCAGTGTCGGGCAGGAGATTTTCTACAAACTCAAAACAACGAACAAAGTAGGCGGATCAGACACGGCGACGTCGGAAGATGAAACGGTTGAATCGGTCTTTGCCGGAATTTTGCTCGACATCACTCCCGAAGTGGATGAACGGGGGATGATTACTCTGAAGATAAATCCTTCCATTACAAGTTTGGCAGATGAAGAGCAGAAAAAACACCTGCAAGATCTAACGATGCCGCCGAATATTAAACGACGGCAGATCTCTGCGGTCATCAAGGTACAAGATGGTAATCATGCCGTGTTGGGAGGCTTGATCACGAAGAGTAAGGGAACGACAACGGATAAGATTCCTCTTCTGGGAGATATTCCGATTCTTGGATACGCTTTCAAGAAAGATCAGGTTCTCGATTATACGGACGAATTGGTGATTATTATTACACCGCATATAGTAAGAAATAAGAAAAACATTAGTTTGCGAGACTTAGGATACAATCATCTACGATGAATCAGAGGTATGAAGATGCGAAAGAGGCATTTGTCGATGAAATAAAGATTGAAGAGTATATCGAACTGGAAGGAAGCCGTCGAGCTTATCGTCAGTTGGAACATAGTCTAAAGAAATCGAGCAAGATGGTTTTGATTTACGGGAAGCCGGGGACGGGGAAGACCCTGCTTTTGCATCGTTTGTATGTGGCCTATCAAGACAAAATCGACTTACATTTCATTGACACGCCGATCGGAACACGTAGGGAATTTTATAAGAAGCTCTTCAAAATCTTTACAGGGGGAGAAATGCCCCCCAAAACGAAAGTGGACTTCGAAACCTTTGTCGCATTCGGGCGAAAAATTAGAGGAGAGCGTCAAATCGTTGTTCTTTTGGATGAAGCGCAGATGTATCCGAAAGAGATGCTCGAAGAGATTAGAATTCTTTCGGATACGGGAAGCGTCAAGTTTGTCATCACGCTACATAAAACCGACGACGAAGAGTTGGTTGCAAAAAAACATTTTCAGTCACGCATCTGGGAAACGATTGAATTGCGTAACGCCAGTCCTGTCGAAACCAAAGCTTACATTTACAAACGCCTGCTACATCACGGACTCACAGATCTGGCCCAGCAGATCAATGATCGTCATATCCGAGCGATTCATCGCTGGACAGAAGGCAACTTTCGTGAATGCAATAAACTCCTCTATACCGCTTTTGAGATTTATGAATACTACGATCATCACGATCCACAGAAGATTGATTACAATCGTTTTTCGATGAAAATTTTGGAGATGGCCGCTATCAAAACGGGGTTTATCCATGTATGAGATTGAAGAATTAGAAGCCCAATGGCGACGTTTCCGTAGGAAGCGTTATCTGCGTCAGGGTTTGATCGCACTTGGTATTTTTTTTCTGTTGGGACTGCCGATTGTTTATGTAAGTTATAAAGGGGAGAGAGAAAAGAAAAACACGATTGTTAATATCAAGAACGATAAAGGTATCGTAAATTCTAGCAAAAAGGTTTCCGCTCCGGTAACGAAAGTGAAAAAGTTCGCACTCGCGTCACTTCCTTCCGTTAAACCCTTGCAGCCGGAAGTCCCTTCGATGCAGAGTCAGAGTTCAAACAGAGTATTACCGCAGAAGCCGAGAGTAAAAAGACCGAAGATGACAATTAGTTTTGTTGAACCGAGTACCTCAAAAAAAATACCGAATTCCATCAAAAAGAGTTCGATGAGGATGGAAACGGTTAATGTCGCGGATATTTCAGTAATTCACAAATTGGAAAAACGCTTTCCGCTAAGTCGAGATTATGACGATGCGATGTATCTCGCTAAATATTATTACGGCAAACGTAATTACCGTAAAGCCGAATATTGGGCAATGCAGGCCAACACCATTGACAGCAGTCAGTCGGAAAGTTGGATGATTTTCGCGAAAGCGAAAGCGAAACAGGGGCACAGGCGAGAAGCATTGAAAGTTCTGCAGGCCTACTACGATCGTTATGGTAATATGGAGGTGAAACTTTTAATTGATCGGATACGTAAAGGTAAGAAGTATTGAAAGGACGAGTGGAAGAATAAAGAATTTCTTTCTGCCGTTTTAGAATTTTCATCGGAGGATCAGAGGTATTGGCAATGAAGAAATTGATTGAAGAGATGGTACATGATCGTGTTGTCAAAAAAGAGGATTTGGCTCGACTGGTTCGCAAACGTCCTCCGTTGAAGATCACATTGGCCAATATGATGGCGGAAAACGTGATCGATGAAAAGGGGATTCAGGAGTATGTGGCCAAAAAGATACGACAGGGGTCTTTCAGTATCTCTCAGTTGAAGGAATTGGAACGAGAAGGTATCGCTATTGATCCTATTCTGAAAAAAGTAGCCGAAGATTTGCATATTCGTTACATTGATCTTGATGAGGTCGAAGTCGATATGCAGCTCTTCAGTCGGATTCCATATTCGCAACTTCTTAAATATCGTGCCATTCCCGTTGAAGAGACAGATTTGAATGTGACCGTGGTTTTCGAAGATCCTCTCGATATGGGAGCGCAAGATGCTTTGCAGCGACTCTTTCCAAGAAAACCGCTTCAGGTGGCGATGGCCAATCCCAAGAAAATACGGGAATTGCTTCAGAGAATGGAGATATCTGAGAGTCTTAAAGTATATATCGACGAAATTCGTAAAGATTTGAGAGAAGGGGGGGTCGACAAAGAGGAGGGTGAGTCGCCCGCCGTATTGAAATTGATCGATTTGATCTTCAAAAACGCCATCGTCAATCGGGCGAGCGATATCCACATCGAAGCAACGGAAAAAAACTGTGTAGTCCGGGATCGGATCGATGGAATGTTACAACAAAGTTTCATCTTTGATAAAGACATTTTCAATCCGCTGGCATCGCGGATGAAACTGTTGGCGAATCTCGATATTGCCGAAAAACGCAAACCGCAAGACGGCCGGATCTCGATGACGGTCGCCGGAAGAGAATTTGATTTTCGTGTTTCGACCTTACCGACGTTATTGGGTGAGTCGATTGTCCTTAGGATTCTTGACAAATCGAAGGTCCTTGTCCGACTCGAGGATGCCGGAATGAGTGAATTTTGTTACAACCGATTTACCGAAGCAATTCGTGCTCCTTATGGAATTGTTTTGGTGACCGGTCCGACAGGAAGCGGTAAAACAACGACCCTTTATGGTGCGCTCAACGCTATTCGAGATGTCAAGGATAAAATCATCACGGTCGAAGACCCGGTTGAATACCAAATGGGAGGAATCCAGCAAGTGCAGGTCAATCCGCACGCGGGCTTGACTTTCGCCGCGGCATTGCGATCCATCCTCCGTCAGGACCCTGACAAGATTATGATCGGGGAGATTCGTGATGCAGAAACCCTACGCATCGCGATTCAGGCGGCGTTGACAGGGCACCTGGTCCTCTCCACTCTGCACACCAACGATGCGATCAGTGCGGTGACACGGATTATCGATATGGGAATCGAGAGTTATCTGGTCAGCGGAGCGCTGGTCGCCATTCAGGCGCAGCGTCTGGTGCGGAAGATCTGTCCTTACTGTAAAACAGCAGAGACCCTTCTTCCCAACCTCCTTGAGGAGATTCGTCCTTATCTCAGTGTCGATAATCCGACCTTCTATCGGGGGGAAGGGTGTAAGGAGTGTAACGGTTCCGGTTATCTCGGTCGGGAGATGATTGCGGAAGTTTTGCCCATCAGCGATACACTTTCGCGGATGATCGCCGCCAACGCATCGAAAGAAAAGTTAACGGAGCAGGCCATGAAAGAAGGATTTATCACAATGTTTGAAGACGGAATCAAAAAAGCGTTGGCCGGAGAAACGACGGTCGAAGAGATCTTTAGAGTAGCAAGGTTATAACGATGTATTTCAGAGTGACCCTGCTAGAGCGTGGACAGAGAAGCAGCCTAGTGATCGAAGCGCCCAATAAACGGGCGGCTGCGGCGAAAGCGAAACGAGAGCACCCTAAGGCGGTTGTCGTTCAGGCGGTGGAGACTTCGGCACCGGTTGAAGAGATTTTTAAAAAAATCGGTAAAGATCTAAAACGTTTCGGAAAAGGTAAAATCCGTGAAGAGGATAAAATCTCCACCATCCGGCAAATTGCCGTAATGACCGATGCGGGGATTCCCATTCACGATACACTCGAAGACGTAGCGAACAACACGACAAATAAACGATTGAAAGAGATCTATCACACCCTTGCTGCGGATATCAACGCGGGAAAGAGTATGTCTCAAGCGATTACGCCTTATAGTGAAGAGTTTGGGCACATTGCCATTGCAATGACCAATTTGGGTGAAAAGACAGGTAATTTTCCTGAGTCCTATCACAAATTGGCCGATATCCTCGAAAATATCCGCGACAATAAAGCCAAATTCAAGAAGGCATTACGTTATCCGATGATCACGTTGACGGCGATGGCGATCGCTTTCGTCATTTTGATTATGTTGGTCGTGCCGAAATTTCGGGCGATTTTCGAGCAGTTTCATGCGGATCTTCCTCTACCCACCAAAATTCTTCTTAATCTCGAATACGCTTTCAGCCACTATGGGATTTTGATTCTTACAATTCTGGCAGTTAGTATTTATGCCATTATTTTTCTTTATAAAAATAACAAAGATTTCAAATATCAAATGGATAAAATCCTTGTCCATCCGCGATTTTATTTGATCAATCGAGTGATTTTTCTCTCATCGATGTACAATTATACACTGGTCTTTGGGGAATTGACGCGGGCCGGAATCCCCGTTTCTGAAGCCCTTGATACAGCGGTGGATATGGTCAAAAACGACTATATTCGATCGAAACTGGAAACGGTCAATGCGAACATTGGACGGGGAATGAGCTTGACGGAGGCGTTTGAACAGACAGGACTTTTCGAAAATATGCTTTTACAGATGATCAAAGCGGGGGAAGCGGGAGGTCAGCTTGATAAAATGCTGGAGAAAATCACCGATTATTATAACATGCGTTTTCAGGATATTATCGACAATATGTCGAGTTATATTGAACCGATTATGATGTTCTTTATTGCCGGTTTGGTACTTTTGATGGCGTTGGGGATTTTCTTGCCAATGTGGGATCTCGGTAGGGCAGTTAAAGGTGGACATTGATCGTGCAGAATATGCCCGATCGGAAAGTAGATAAAGGGATAAAGAT
>WGAE01000214.1 GCA_015489185.1 Campylobacterales bacterium | reverse complement strand
TAATAGATCTTTCTACCCATGCAGTTGCCACTTCTTTTGCCATTTTTTCAAAATATAGAATCTCCATATCAATCCCCAGTCATTAAAACGTCCTTCCGTATAACGGGTATAGAGTTCATAAATACGATGATGATTCAGACACGCAAAGATCCCTTCCTTCCTGATCTCATCGAAAACCTGATCGAATTCCTCTTTCAAAACTGTTTTCTGCCATAGCTCCTGCGGTGAAACAAATCCCGTTTTATCCTTCCGACATCGCGTCTCTTCCGGAATCATCCCTTGTGCGATCTGACGAAGCATCACTTTTGACAAACCGTTTTGAATTCGCTGATCGTCACGCAAAGAGAGTGCCGTTTCAACCAGACGAAAATCTAAAAAAGGCAACCGACTCTCCAGAGAAAATGCCATCGAATTTTTATCTTCATATCGCAGATACTCTCTCAAAGCGGAAACGGTCAAATCGTTCCATAATTCATCAGCCAGCAAACTGGTAAAACGTCTCTTTTGACGCGGTATTGTATACTTTTTTGTAAATATTTTATATTTATCCGACTTTCGTATATATCTGCTGAGAAGCTTGCGTGACAATTGTCGTAACAACCATCCGTAAGAGTATCCACGATTGGCAGCCAAAGCATCTAGTTCATGCAAAAACTTCTTTATACGGCCGGTTCGAAGCAACTCGAGGAGGTAGGTATAATAGTGCTCGGTATATCCGCTGAAAATCTCATCGGCCCCCTGCCCGTTCAAGAGTACCGTCACGTGGGTCTTCTCTTTGATATATCTATAGATCTCAAACTGTGAAAAAACAGCCAGGCTCCGAAACGGTTCCTCCTGAGTTTCTAACAAGCGCTCGATCTCTTCGACAAAATTTTCTACTTTTGGATAAATATAATGTTTGTGAAGTTTGAGATGTTTTGTTGTAAACAGATCGATATAACGTTTCTCACTGAATGACTCTTCTTCAAAAACGGCGGAAAAGGTATCGAATGTTTCAGCACTTTTTGAGGTATCGATCATTCCCAGAATCGTCGAAGAATCGATACCCCCGCTCAGCAAGGATCCCACTTCAACATCCGAACGCAAACGCAAAGCCACAGCGTTTTGGAGCTTCTTCTTGACTTCCTCTTTTGCAATAGTATCTTTTGTATCAAAAGACCAGTAGTGACCTACTTTTTTTCGTCCGTTTTTGAAAAAGACGAGATAACTGTTGGGTTCAACCTGGAAGATATCGCGAAAGAGTGTTTCATCGGTATGGTCGAGATAGTTGAATCGCAAAAAATCATACACACGCTGCTCATTTGGATAGAGTTTATCCATAAAAGAGGTCAGGAACTTGATTTCACTTCCGAAAAAGAGGGTATCCTCTATTGTCGTATAATAGAGCGGCTTGATGCCGAAGCGGTCACGTGTCAATATCAACTCGTTTTTGTTTGAATCATAAATCGCGGCCGCCCACATGCCGTTAAAACGGTTGAAAGCCTCATACCCCCAACAATGGTACGCTTTGAGAAATACTTCGGTGTCAGTATCGGTCTCAAACTGATACCCCTGATCGATCAAAACGGTACGTAATTCAATATAGTTGAAAAGTTCACCGTTATAAGTCATACAGAGCCCTTCAAATCTGAAAGGCTGATGCCCGTGATAACTCAGATCAATCACACTGAGTCTTCTGTGTCCCAGAATCAGTGAGGAGGGTGCTTTATGTACAATATGATCATAATGTGCAAATGCCTCAATTGTATCATCTCCGCGAACCATTTGCATCGTTCCCTTCGCATCCAGATAGACAAACCCCTCATCATCCGGCCCGCGATGTGCCAGTTTTTTATGGGCAGCATAGTACTGTGCTGGTTCTATCGTATTACGATACGAAAAAAAACCGGATATTCCACACATATATCACTCTTTCCAAAAAAACGTTTTTTATGACACTACATTATGTCGACTAAACAGTTCATAACAGAGACTTCATGAAACTTTCATTCGATAAAAAATTGCCGTACATAATAACAAGAGAAAGATATAAATGACGAAAACCACCCTATTATATCTTCTGCTCATATATTTTCCGACAAAAAACTGCATTGATGCCGAGTATATAAAAAGCCCCAGGAAACTTGCATAACCTGCCCCGACAATCCCGTACAAAGGGATCAACCACCAATTGAACAGAGCATTGGTAGCGAATGAAACTGGAGATAACAGCGGATAGAACCATACTACTTTATGATATCCCAAAACCAGAGAGGGGACTTTGTAAAATCCGCCCATCATAAATCCCGCCATAACAAAGGGCATGACTTCCGAGGCTTGGGCATACGATTTCTGTGCAAAAACTGAAACGATCACCGGACTTAAAAATCCGATAACCACAGTGATCCCCATAAGTGCAGAATAATATCGATATGAAAATTGTTCCAGACGATGTAATGTTCCCTCATAATCAACCTGCATTTTGGTGTAGACCTGCGGTAAAATCGCCTGCGATACCGCTTCATACACAATTGACAACCCCTGCCCCAACATATAACCGAGCGTATAGATCCCAACGGGAGTATTTCCCATGAAATGTTTGATGAATACCCTATCCAGATAAATAAAAAGAATATTTTGTACCGAAACAATCATGCCGGGTAACGCAAGTCTGAATGTTTCACTTGCCATCGACCGATTAAATATGTATACCAATTTAAATAAGTTTTCGCGATAAAACCGTCGCAATAGTGACATCATATTTACGATATATGCAAAACCTTGTCCGCCCATTCTCCCAAGAACACCCAGATGAAAAAATGAGATCGAAACGACGGAAACAAAATGGTTGATCAATGTCTGCCATACTGTATAGCGAAACACCAATCCGGAACGCTCTTCATTAATGAGAATTCGCATCAAAAATGTAACATAAACGGAGGCAATACCGGTTATTAACGTCATAATATAAATTATTTCTGTCCCAGGAGAGATCCAATTTGAGATAGGCTCTTCCAACAAAATACCCACCCAAAAAACTGTCAATGCAATTGCTGAAATCATCCAAAAAACCGTACTCACATATTCGTTTCGCCGTGTTTCCCGATAGTCAAAGTAAATGCGCGACGCTCCGCTATCCAGATTGAGAGAGGCAAATGTTTTGATATAACTAAACATCACCAGATATATAGCCAAAATCCCGTATTCAGCAGGTGTAAAAACAGCCGTATAATATTTGGTCATTAGCAATGTTGCCAGTGCGGAGAATCCGGAAGCTCCGATATATTTTGGTGCATGTCGTAAAATAGATCTATACATAATTGATGTATCAGACAATTACACGATCATACGCGGTTTGATAGGGTAAGGCAAAATCTGTATGATGACACATATGACGCCAACGTCTTTTTAAAAGTGTCTTTGCCAGCAATAGTTTCAGCATCTGTTTACCGATCTTTTGATAGATCACAATACTTTGATGACATGCCCGCTTTAAGGGTGTTTCAAAAACTCTGTAGATCTCTTCTGCAGCTCTAATGTGATTTTTCCCGTCAGCATAACCAATCGCATCGCGAATTACCGCTTCTCTGTGTTGTTGCAACCTTTCGAATGCTTCAATCCTCTGACGTTTAAAAAATGTATCAATAAGTGTCTGCGCTTCTTTTGCAGTCTGCACAATCGGTGATCCCCGGTGTACATTCTCTCGAATAAAATCTGTTCGACTGGGGTTTATGAGAAAAGTCTCTTTCCCTAATAACCATGCTTCAAGTGCAGTTGTCGTTTCGTACCCAATCCATAAATCAGAAATATTGATGAGGTCACTGATTGTATATCCGTTATTTTGATGCGGTTTGGAAATGCACACATTATCATATTTTTCCAATCCGTAAAACTCACTCTTTTTAAAATCGACCGTCCCCGGATGATAGCGCAAAATAAAGAGAATGTCCCTGTTTCGCTCGATTATTTCTTGATATATGTGACGCAGTTTCATCAAGTCGTTTCGGTGCATTTCGATCTGTTCTTTTCCCAATACGCGCAAATATTGCGCTTCATGTTGTTTGTAATACTCACCGAAAAGATGATCGAATCCCCATCCCGCAATCCCTACGATTTTACGAAACGTTAAACCGTTTTCCTCCAGAAATGTATTTTTCGTTTTAAATCTAAGCAACTGATATCTGTCAAAACCAGTAGCACCCGTCACCGCAAAACGATCCGCATATTGAGGATACGCTTTTATAAAGAGAGTACGACTTCTTTCACTCCATAAACAGAGTTTATCTACATACAACTTCTTCTCTTTATTCCATCCCCAGAGAAACTGATGCACATTTTCCGGTTTGACATTGCCTTCCGATATGAGACTTACAACTTTGATCCCCATTTGATATGCCGTTTTCACCACTTCATGATTGATTTTATCACCCGCGAAGTTTGATATCACCAATATTTTGGGTCGGTATTTCAGTAAATAGTAATAACCGTTGAAAATACTTTTCGTTTTGAAACGCAGATGATATCTTTTTTGTAAATAGAGCAATACCGGAGTAACAATATGTAAATCTCTTTCACTATACGGCCATTCTAAATTCAATATATCGATTTTTCCCATACCGTACTCTTATTTAAAGTTGAGCAGTTTTCAAACTCTGTTCCAAAATATCCAAAAACTTCTCCCGTTCCATCTCTACCGCTCCCATACGTTTTAGATGGTCCGAGGGTACCTGACAGTCGATCAGTTCGTATCCGTTTTCCAGGCAATACTGCGCCAGATGTACAAGCGCGGTTTTGGAGGCGTCGCTTTTGGTGGAGAACATCGATTCTCCGCAGAAAATTTTCCCAAGATCGATGCCGTAGAGTCCGCCGACAAGTTCACCTTCGTAATAGACTTCAAACGATTTGGCGAGTCCGCGTTTGTAGATTTCAACGTAGCTTTCGATCACCTCTTCGAGTATCCAGGTTCCTTCATTATTCAAAATCCGTACGTCCCGACATTTGCGCATCACCCCTTCAAAATCGGTGTCGATTCTGACATCGAACTTTTTCATACTGCGCCGAAGGCTTTTGGAGATTTTAATATCCTTGGGGTAGAGTACGAGTCTGGGATCGGGAGACCACCATAAAACAGGGTCGTTTTCGTTATACCAGGGAAATATTCCCTGCAAATATGCAGAAAGTACACGATCAGGGTTCAGATCGCCGCCCCAGGCGACAAGCCCTTCGGGAGAGGCTTGTCTGGGGTTTGGGAACAGGTAGGAGTATCGATCGACTTCCGGGATCAATTGTCCTGCTTTGCGGATTCGTAGTCTAAGTGGAGTTTCTCCTCTTTGACGGAGAGTTTGACAGTGCCGCCGTCCTGAAGCGCACCGAAAAGGACTTCATCCGTCAGCGGCGTTTTGACTTCATCCTGAATGACACGTCCCATCACACGGGCACCGAGTGTCGGATCGAACCCTTTTTGCGCAAGATATTTCTTCGCTTCTTCCGTTGCTTCAATTTTCACTTTCTTCTCAGCAAGCTGCTCTTCGAGTTCACCCAGGAATTTCTCGACGATGTGGATCATCACCTCTTCACTGAGCGGTTTGAAGTGAACAATCGCATCGAGACGGTTGCGGAATTCCGGTGCGAAGAAGTCGCCGATCGCCGCTTCCGCTTTGTGTGTTTCGTCTTTGTGGAAACCAACCTGCGGCGCCGCTTTGACACCGAGATTGCTCGTCATGATGATAATCACGTTTCTAAAATCGGTTTTAATGCCGTCATTGTCCGTCAATGTCGCACTATCCATCACCTGCAGCAGGATATTCATGACATCCGGATGCGCTTTCTCGACCTCATCGAGCAGAAGTACGGTATACGGATGTTTGCGAATCGCTTCGGTAAGTTGTCCACCCTCTTCATAACCGACATATCCCGGAGGCGCACCGATCAGTCTGGCGACATTGTGTTTTTCCATATATTCGCTCATATCGAAACGCTCGAAATGGATACCGAGCACTTCTGCAAGTTTCTTCGCCACTTCGGTTTTACCGACACCTGTCGGTCCCGCAAAGAGGAAAGAACCGATCGGCGCGTGTGGTCTGCCCAGTCCCGCGCGTGCACGCTTGACCGCTTTGGCAAGCTCTTCGATCGCACTGTCCTGTCCGAAGACCGCTTTTTTCAGCTCGGACTCCAGATTTTTCAAGACGGCTTTATCATCGGAACTGACTTGTCTTGCCGGAATATTTGCGATCTTCGCGACCACTTTTTCGATATCTTCAACCGTTACGTCACTCTTTTTCTCATCCATAATATGAAACGATGCCGCAACTTCATCGATCAGATCAATCGCGGAATCGGGGAGGAAGCGGTCGTTGATATACTTTTTCGCCAGTTCAACCGATGTACGAATCGCTTCATCACTGTAGCGTACTTTGTGGTGTGTCTCATATTTATCACGAAGTCCCTGAATAATGTGGTACGTATCTTCGACGCTCGGCTCTTCGACATCGATTTTGGCAAATCTGCGGCTCAGCGCTTTATCTTTGTCAAAGAAGTTTCGAAATTCACCGTATGTCGTCGCACCGATACATTTGATACCGCCGCTGGCAAGTGCGGGTTTGAGCAGGTTGGAGAGGTCCATCGACCCGCCACTGGTAGAGCCTGCACCGACAATCGTATGTATCTCGTCGATGAAGAGAATCGCGTTGTCGATCTCTTCGAGTTCGCTGATCACCCCTTTGAGGCGCTTTTCAAAATCACCGCGATACTTCGTACCGGAAAGCAATCCTCCGATATCAAGGGAAAAGAGCGATGCGTTTTTGAGGATCTCAGGCGTTTCACCGTTGACGATTTTAAGTGCGAGCCCTTCGACGATCGCCGTTTTACCGACACCGGGTTCTCCGACAAGCAACGGATTGTTCTTCTTGCGACGGCAGAGTACCTGCATCACGCGATTGAGTTCATCTTCGCGACCGATCACCGGATCGATCTTGCCGCTTCGTGCCAGTTCGTTGAGGTTGATCGTATAGTTCGCCAGATCACCGTCCTCTTTGGGTACATTGGTCACCTGCTCGGCTTCATGTTTCTCTTCGGTAATCGCTTCGAGAATCGCCAGTTTCGACACTCCCTGCTGTTTGAGCAGATATACGCTGTAACTTCTTTCCTCTTCAAAAAGCGCAGCCAGAAGATCCCCGACACTCGCCTGTTTTTTATCCGCCCCTTTGATATTGGTGATCATCGAGTCGATCACGCGCGCCAGGGCGACGGTTTCGAACGGATCATGATAGTTCTCTTCCGAAAGCGGTTTGAAGACGGAATCCAGATGTGTCTTGATGCGTTCGAGCAAAAAGGCGGTATCCGCTCCGCACTTTTGCAGTATTTTCACCGCCTGTTCATTCATCAGCAAAGAGAAGAAGACATGTTCGATCGTCACATACTCATGACGGCTCTTCTTCGCAAACTCCAACGCTTCGTTCAATACCGAATTTAACTCTTTATTCAACATATTTTCTACTCTTCCTCCATGATCGCTTTCAATGGATATTCGTTTTCCAGGGCTCGTTTACGTACCTGAGCAATTTTCGTTTCCGCGATTTCATATGTATAGACACCGCAAACACCCCGACCTGTTCTGTGGATGTTCAGCATAATATTGATGGCGTTGTCCAGCGGATGCCCGAAAAGTTCCATCAGGATCTCGACAACAAAATCCATGCTGGTAAAATCGTCATTTAAGAGAACAACTTTATATCTCTTGATCTCGGAAAGGTCTTCCAATGATTCAAATTCCAGCTCACCGTCGTTTTTATGCTCCACGATCAAACCCTTATAGACATAATACTCATACTAAAACTTATCAGGTACTATTATACTATCTTTATGGCGAATATTGGTTAACAATTTACAAACAAAGATGTAAATTCCGCTTTAACTGGTAATTTGGTAATATATCTTTATGAAAGATATCGTCGTAACCGCGGTCAATACCGATACCGGAAAAACCTGGACCATGGTGAAACTAATCCATGAGATTGCCAAAAGAGGCCTGTTTCCGGGCATTTTCAAACCGATCGAAACAGGTGTGCGCGATATCCCCGCCGACGCTTCACTTCTGCTTCATGAAGTGCAAAAAGTCAACAGAAATTTTCTTGATTTCGACACTTCCGATATCTGTCCGGTTCAATACGTTTTACCTGCCGCTCCTTACGTCGCCGCCAACGGCGAAGCACCCGACTATACGCGGATCTTGCAAAAATACCGCAAACTCAAGCAAGCGTGCGACGTGCTGCTGATCGAAGGTGCGGGCGGGCTGTTGGTGCCGATCGAAAAATCGTTTTTTATGATCGATCTTTTCGCACGTTTTGACGCACGGTTGCTGCTGGTGACACACGATCGTCTCGGATGCATCAACGACACGCTGCTGAATCTTTACTATTTGCAGCGCAAAAAGAGAGATTTTACCTGGTGCGTTAATCTCCGCGACCGCGAAACGTTCGACCGGATCACCCGCCCCTATTACGAAGCGGCGTTCGACACTTTCCTGACACTCCCGGACGATCTGGAGACGATCGTCGATCGATTGCTCAGTAACTGATCGTGACCGTTACGGGAATGCGTTTGAGACGTCTGTCGCTGTATTTGACAATTTTTCTGCCTTTAAAATAACCGATATTTTTGTAACCGATAAAGTTACGCACCTTTTTCTCTTCGTAGCGTGTCGCACAACGTCTGCGATTTTCGTACCGTGTCCGGGCGATACGCTGCGGACGTCTCTGATAGGTCGTGGCGTTGCGGCGTGCCAGATTCTCTCCGGCAAGGGTTCCCAACACCGCACCGGCTACCGTCGCGACATCTTTGCCCCGTCCTTTACCGATCTGATGCCCCAGCACGCCTCCCGCAACACCGCCGATAATCGCGCCTGCGGTCGTATCTCCCTGCGGTCTTCGATAGACTGTGGGTTCCTGATAGTTTTCGTAGTAGGTAACAGGAACACGCTCCGTCCAGCAGGTTTCCACAGGCGTTTTCTCAATCGCCGTTTCATATTCAGGATAACTTTTAACCACTTTGACATAGGTGGTATACTGTATCGATTCGGCAAAGAGCAAACTCCCCGCCGCCAGTAAAATCCAAACTGCTTTTTGAACACTTTTTCGCATCTTCTCCTCCTTCCCGGCACAACCGCTGCAGCAATTGTGCCTTCCCGGTTTTTTTATAGTGTCATGATAACACCTTTGTGTGAAGCGATTGTGAAGAGTCAGTGTGTTAAAATATGGACATCATGAAGCATCTGATCAATACAGCCGACTTTAACAAAACGACAATACGAAAACTGTTCGACCGTGCAAAGCAGTTCAAATCGGGCAATATTCCCCAAAGCCTGGAGGGGAAACTCGTCATTACAATTTTCTTTGAAAACTCCACACGTACGCGCAGCAGTTTCGAAGTGGCGGCGAAGCGACTCGGCGCGGAAGTGGTCAGCCTCGATGTCGCCAAAAGCTCCTCCAGCAAAGGCGAAACCCTCTACGATACGGCGGCAAATCTCGACGCAATGGGTCCAAACGCCATTATCGTCCGACACAAAAACGCGGGTGTGCCAAAGATCCTCTCCAACTATGTCAACTGTCCGATCATCAACGGGGGTGACGGTGCGCACGCCCATCCGACGCAGGCACTGCTCGATCTCTTCACGATTATGCACTACTTTCCCGATCCTGAGGGCAAAAAGATTGCCATTGTCGGGGATATCAAAAATTCCCGCGTCGCAAACTCCAACATCGAACTGCTTTCACGTTTCGGACTCGATATCACGCTCGTCGCACCGCCCCATTTTATGCCCCGTATCAAAGCGTTTCGTAAAACACACAGTTTACATGAAGTGCTTGACGATGTCGATATCATTATGAGCTTGCGCACGCAAACAGAACGCCACACCAACCAGATCTACGCCTCACTGAAAGATTACGCAACCGACTTTTGTGTCACAAAATCGCTGATCGGCGACCGTGATATTATGATTATGCATCCGGGACCGGTCAATCGAAACATCGACATCGACGACGCTCTGCTTGCCGATCCTCGCTGTAAAGTGCTCGAACAGGTCAAAAACGGTGTTTTCGTACGTATGGCGGTCCTCGAATACCTGATCGATTGACCGATGTCCGTAAAACTCCGGCAACTTTTAAACCGTTACGGGCGTGCACGACGCCCGATCTTCTTCATGATCGATTTCACGCTCGAAAATTACCGGGTTATCCCCCTGGATGTAATGCCGGATGAGATTCTTTTTAGTTGTGAAACCTACCCGATGCACCGATCCCGCCCGCTTACCTCTCCCCCTCCGCTCTACCACTATCGGGCAATCGATTTTGCCTCCTATCAAAAAGCGTTCAATGAAGTGATCCGAAATATCGAAGCGGGCAATACCTACCTGCTCAATCTCACCTTTGCGTCGAAACTGTGGCTCAATCTCTCTCTCGAAGAGATCTTCTATGCAACAGATGCGAAATTCAAACTCTGCGTCAAAGAGCGTTTTGTCTGTTTTTCTCCCGAACGTTTTGTAAAAATTTCAAACAATCGTATTTTTACCTATCCGATGAAAGGGACGATCGACGCAACACTTCCGAATGCAAAAGCGACGATTCTTGCCGATCAAAAAGAGATGGCGGAGCACGTGATGGTCGTCGATCTGCTGCGCAACGATCTGGCGATGGTTTCAAAGCAGGTACGGGTCGATCGCTTTCGCTATATCGATGAAATCTGTGCGGGTTCCCGCAAGCTTTTACAAGTGAGTTCCGAAATTTCGGGCGTTTTGAAAAAGAACTGGCAAGAGAGGCTGGGAGATATTCTGGTCACGCTGCTTCCCGCAGGTTCGATCACCGGCACACCAAAAAAGAAGACAACGGAACTGATCCGAAAGATCGAAGGGTACGAGCGCGGCTACTTTACCGGGATTTTCGGCTACTTCGACGGAGAAAACCTTGACAGCGGCGTCATGATCCGATTCATCGAGCAAACCGAAGAGGGGTACCTCTACAAAAGCGGCGGCGGCATCACAATCGACAGCAATGCAGCAAGCGAATACAATGAACTGATGGAAAAGATCTATGTCCCTTTTCTTTGAAACGATACGAATCGAAAACGGTATCCCGCAACATCTGCACTACCACAACCTGCGTCTGAATCGTACTATCCGTGAAAACTTCTCGCTCTGTCCCAGCTACGACCTGCGCGATTTTCTGGAGTTCCCTCCTGAAGCCGGAAAAGGGACTTTTCGCTGCAAAATCTGTTACAATACAGAGATCCGGGAGATCACTTTTACCCCCTATCAACGGCGCAGTTACCGAATGCTGCGTCTCATAGAGGCAGATATCGACTACCGTTACAAGTCGTGTGACAGAAACGCGCTCGAAAAGCTTTATGAACGACGCGGTGAATGTGACGATGTGCTGATCGTCAAAAACGGTCTGTTGTCTGATACGACGATCGCCAATATCGCCCTCTTCGACGGTTTACGGTGGTACACCCCAAAATCTCCTCTGCTGGAAGGCACGACACGGGCGCGTCTGCTTGAAAAAGGCATATTACACACCGCAGATCTGAGAGCGGAAGATTTGCACAAATACACGAAATTTGCCCTGATGAACGCGATGACAGGTTTTTATCAGCTAAAAAATATTACATTTAAATTTTAAAAAAGTAAACTAACGCAATCAAGGCATTTTGGAAGATGGTACAACAATTTCTTCGCGATCCGGACTTTCATGAACTGATGATGTTGCATATCAGGGAGATCATCGATCTGCTGCTTGCCAAAGAGACCTACTTCTCCATCCTGACCAATATCGCCGATATCCGGTTCGATCCCGTACTCCCTTCCGAAATTACCGAACATTTCAAACCGATTACCCTCTTTGTGATCGCCGAGTACACTTTCGAAACCTGCAGTTTTGACGAATACAACCTCTATTTCGAAGCGGGATTCGGACACCAGAATGTCGGAAGTTTCGTTACGGTGCCGCTCTATTCGATCGTACAGATTATTGTCGAGGATACGCCGATTTTCATCAACCTCTCGGTACCGCCCGAAGAGGCGCCCAAAAAACAGAAGATCGATAAATCGACCAATATCTTTCTCTCCAATCCCGAAAACCGAAAATTGCTCAAAAAGAAAAAACGTTAAATTTTACGCTTGCGCATAAAGAAGCTGACCACTTTATCGATAAAGGCGTCGTGTTTGCGCTCTTTGAGATACGCCAGATAGAATGAGCGTTTAAATTCCAGTCCCTTGATCTTCGCTGCAAAGAGTTTACCCGCTTCCACTTCATCCGCAATCGTATATTTCGAGATGATCGCAACCGTCTGTTTCCCGGTTTCAGGCGCACGCAATACCGTCTGCACAACCGCAGTAGGACTGGTCACGGTTGTGGCAATATCAAACGCCTTGCACTCCAGCCCCGCCTCTTCAAACGCTTCGGCGATGACACGTCTGGTATGCGACTCCTCTTCCCTGCAAATCCAGTTAAACTCCTTGAGCATCTCGGGACGTACCACTTTGGGGAGAGGGCGGTTACTGAAGAGTACAAACTCATCCTCCAGCCACTCCCGATAGATGATCCCATCCAGAAAGATCGGCGATTCGATCAATGCGATATCGATCTTTTTATCGAGCAGTTTGTTTAACGTCTCCCGTGTCAGATCGACCTGAATCAGAACATCGTTTTCGATTGCGGCTTTGATGTCATTTAAAAACGCAGGAAGTACATAGTTACCGATCGTAAAGGAGGAGCCGATCACAAACGTCAGTTCCTTGTTCATGATGTGAATGATCTCTTTTTCGACGGAGCTGACACATTTGTCCAGACGCAGCGCGATTTTATAAAGCTCTTCACCCGTCTTCGTCAACGTAATACCGTTCTTTTTACGTTCGACGATTTTACTGTCGAGATACTCTTCCAGCCATTTGATCTGCTGTGTCACCGCCGGTTGTGAGATACCGAGCTTTTTGGAAGCCTTTGAAAAACTCCGCTCTTTCACGACCGTTAAAAATGTTCCAAGCTTTGCAAAATCTTTAAGCATAACCCATCCTTATGAACTATAAAATCGATAATTTTTTATTATGATAACAAAAAATAATATAAAAGTAAATAACGGCAACCTTTATTATTCAATTTTTATGGAGAATTAACTATAATAAAAGAAAAGCAGAGTTACCTATGGAAAAAATATTTGATGCACTCAACGAAGCGCAAAGCGAAGCGGTACGACAGATAGACGGTCCGTTGCTGATCCTTGCCGGTGCGGGTAGCGGAAAAACCAAAACAATCACCTCCCGGGTGGCGTATTTGATTGCTAACGGCATTCCCCCTTCCTCCATTCTGACACTCACGTTTACAAACAAAGCGGCGGCGGAGATGCGCCAGCGGGCGATGGCACTGCTGGACAACAGTGTCACCTATCCGCCGCTTTTGTGCACGTTTCATAAATTCGGTCTGCTCTTTCTCAAACACCATATGCAGGCACTCGGC
>WGAE01000213.1 GCA_015489185.1 Campylobacterales bacterium | reverse complement strand
AGGCTGACGGTCTGTGTGCAGGAAAGGGGGTGATCATCGCCAAAACGCACGACGAGGCAAAAGAGGCGGCGGCTGAAATGCTCAGTGGTGAACGCTTCGGAGATGCGGGTAAAGCGATCATCGTCGAAGAGTATCTTGACGGTTATGAACTTTCACTCTTTGCGATCTGCGACGGTACCGACTACAAGCTGTTGCCGGCGGCGCAGGATCATAAGCGTCTGCTTGACGGTGACGAAGGTCCCAACACGGGTGGTATGGGAGCCTATGCACCGACGCCGTTGATCGATGAGAGACTCTATAGTAGAATCGAAGAAAAAATCATCAAACCGACGCTGGCGGGAATGCGGGAAGAGGAGATGCCTTACGAAGGCGTACTCTTTATCGGTCTGATGGTCGTTGACGGAGAGCCGAAAGTACTCGAATACAACGTTCGTTTCGGCGATCCGGAGTGTGAAATTCTGATGCCGTTGATCGAAAGCAGTGTATTCGATCTCTTCTACAAAGGTGCAACAGGCGATCTGGAGCATCTTGATATTAAAATTTCGGATCGTTATGCGGTGGGTGTCGTGATGGCAAGCAGGGATTATCCGTATAAGAGTTCGGTTCCCGCAGAGATTATCGTCGATGAGGTTGTTCTGGATGAGTTGAAAGAGAAAGCACATATTGCCTGGGCGGGTGTGACCAAAGAGGACGGCAAACTTTTTGCGACCGGCGGACGGGTCCTGGTTTGTGTAGGGCTTGGAGAGACGATCGAAGAGGCACGGGACCTTGCCTATCTGATGACCGGACAGGTCCATTTTGCCGGTAAGAAATTCAGAAAAGATATCGCATATCAGGCACTGCAACATGGGTGACGACGAGGCGCTGCTTCAAAAACTCCATCATGAAGGGTTGACGCTTGCTTCGATCAACAAGCGTGCGTTTGCGATGTTTATCGACGAGATGATTATCTCACTGCTCTTTTTCTTTATTATTCAGGATCATATCGCCGCTTTACAGACACCCGAAGCGATTGTCGCCTATACACAGTCGCTAATGCTCTATGTACTGCTGATCAAAGTGGCGTATCAGGCACTTTTTGTAGGGCTTTACGGTGCGACACTGGGAAAAATGGCACTGAAGATCAAGGTGGTCGATCAGGAGTATCTTGATCTTCCCTCATGGCAGGCGGCGATCATTCGCGCCGTGATGCGTGTGGTCAGTGAAATCCTCTTCTATTTCGGTTTTGTCGTAGCACTCTTTTCTCCCGTCAAACGAACATGGCATGATAAATTTGCGCGGACTCTGGTGGTAGATGCGTAAAATTGCAACGCTGCTACTTTTACTGCAACTGGCGCTGTCTGCCGCCGGGGCGGAAAATGCTACTAAAAAATCGTATACACTCTATGCGACACATCTGACAACCGAAGGGGATATTGTCGAAGCGACGGGTAATATCGTCATCTACAGCAAAGATCTGATGTTTCGTGCCGACAGGGCGAGATACGACCGCAAAAAAGAGATGATGCTACTCGAAGGGAATGTTGTCTTTTTTTACAAGGGAAGTATCGTCAACAAAGCCGACAAAATGCGTTTTTATATCAAAGAGAACCGTTTTGCCGCTTCTTCTGTTTTCACCCAGGAACTTCATTCTGATATCTGGATCAAAAGCGCCGGTATCCGAGCGGATAAAAATCTCTTTGCCCTCAAAAAGGCATCGCTTTCGAGCTGCAATCCCGCCGATCCTGACTGGCAAATCCGCTTTTCATCAGGTTATTACCATCGTGACAAAGAGTTCATGACGCTTTACAATCCCCGTTTTTATATCGGGAAAGTGCCTGTTTTCTATTTGCCGTGGTTCGCGTTTCCGACGATCCGGGAGCGTCGCAGCGGTCTGCTTCGGCCGGTGATCGGACTGGAGAGCGGAGAGAATCTGCTCTTTATGCAGCCTATTTATATTGCGCCGTCACCTTCCTGGGATATCGAGTTTGATCCGCAGATACGCCTCAATCGCGGAAAAGGACTCTATACGACACTCCGTTTTGCCGATACACCGTGGTCGAAGGGACGGTTGACACTCGGTTTTTTCAACGAAGATCGCGATTATGTCGTCGAACACAATCTCAAAAACAGTGTCCATAAAGGGTTTTCATTTCTCTATCGAAGCGATAATCTCTTTACGAAGCATATCAAAAGAAATCCCTACGATTACAAAGACGGTCTCTATGTAGATGTCACCGGTTTGAATGATATCGATTATATCAACCTTGAAGATGATCGCAAATATGCCGTAGACAAACTGGTCACTTCCCGAATCAACTACTATATGTCCGGTTACGGGGATTATATCGGGGTTTACGGCAAATACTTCATCGATACCGAAAAAATCAGCAACGACGATACTCTCCAGACCCTGCCTTCATTGCAGTATCACAAATTTTCACAGATTCTGGGGATTCAACATCTGATTTATTCGATTGATTACAAATTTAAAAATTCATGGCGTCGTGAGGGGCTGGGTGCCAGACAGCATGAACTTGCCGTTCCTCTGGTATTTACGATGCCTTTGTTGAATGACTACCTGAATATTACCGCCAGTGAGAATTTTTACTATTCGAAAGTCAACTATACCGATGCCAACGCTTCGGTACAGAATGCACGCTATCTGAGCAACTATCACCGCTTTGCACTCCAGAGCGATTTGATGAAACGCTATAGTGACAAGATACACAATATCCAGCTTGAAGCGGCGTTTACGATTCCCAGCCTCCACAAACGTCACGGCTATTTTGCCGATTTCGTGCCGTTTAATCTGGAGCGTAAAAATATTGCCCTGAAGATGAACAATTATCTCTACGATTCAAACGGCAACGGCTATCTGACGGATCGTTTCACACAGTACTACTATTATGATAAAGCGGACAAGCCTTACAATGAAGCGGAGAACGAACTGATTCTGCGGTACTCTCCGAATCTGACACTGCGCAACACACTGATCTACTCTTATGAATATCATAAGCTTAAAAAGATACAATCAGGAATCTATTATCACGGTGACCGTTACGAAGCGCGTATCGATCATACCTATAAAGATGCGCCCAATGAAACGAAGATCAACTTTTTGAGTGCCGATTTCTCGCATCGTCTCGATCGCAGATATTCGGTGCTCGGAGGGGTCGATTACGATTTCGACAACGGTTTTACGAAAGAGTGGCGTATCGGTCTGGCGATGCGTAAAAAGTGCTGGAGTTATACGTTGCGGTACAAAGAGAGCGTCACGCCCTCGCTTACCAGCGGCGGTACACGTTCTCTGACACGAAGAGGACTCTATCTGTTGTTTCGGTTTGCCCATATCGGTGGTGTGGAATATAAGCTGATTAAAAATGTCACACCAGGCACGCAGAGCGAAAACAGAGAAGAGGTGCGCATACCCGACATTTCAGAAAAGGCGCAGAGTACGATAGAGGAGACGACGTCAGATTTACCTTTGTTGTCTCCCGAAAAAGAAGAGGAACCATAGAAAATGCGAAACGATGTCAAAGTCGGACTCTTTATCTTTATCGGATTTATACTGCTTTTCTTGCTGAGTACCCAGGTAGGGAGTTTCAAAAATCTTGCCAAAGAGGGGTATCATCTCAATACACATCTCAAAAATGCGGCGGGATTGAACGAAAACTCGAAAGTCAAGGCAAACGGTCTGGAAGTAGGATTTGTCAAGAGCTTGCGTATCGACGGAGAAGCGATTCTCGCAAAACTTTTTATCAGCAAAGGTGTCAAGATTCCGGTCGATTCCCGTATCAAACCGGTACAGGAGTCGTTGCTGGGCGGGCGTTATCTGGAGATTACGCTGGGAAAAGCGGATCGATTTCTCAAAGAGGGTGATTTTATCCAGCCGGGGCAGGAGCAGAAGTCTATACAGGATGCCAGCGATGCGGTTGCAAAAGCGGCGGACGAGTTTCGTAAGCTGGTCGCTTCCGCTCAAGCTGTTCTGACGCCGGACGTACGGGAAAATCTGAAACTGACATTTGCAAATCTTGAAAAAATTACGGCTGAATTGCGTAAACTCACTTCGCTCGATCTGCTCCGACATACAATTGAGAATTTCAATAATATGGCGAAAAATCTCTCCGATGTGGGTGCGAAATTTAAAATGAGTGCCGACACGATCAACGCCAGATTGCCGCAGATTATTGCCAATCTGGATATTCTGATCAAAGATCTCAAATATACCGCCGCTTCCGTGCGTACAAAGGTACCGGCGCTTGCGGACCAATTTGAAAAGATCAGTACGGAACTCGAAGATATTATCACACAAAATCGTCAGCCGCTCAACGATACGATTGTTTCGGCAGATAATTTTTTCAGTTCCGGAAACAGTACCTTTAAAAAGGTCGAAAATCTGCTCAAAACGATCGACAAAGTGAAGCTTGAAGTGGCGATGCATACCGAATATATGCAGGATGACAGTTATGCCAAAGGGTATCTTGATCTCAATTATATTCCAAACGATACGAAGCAGTATCGTTTCAGTGTCGTAGGAATGGATGACTACTCCCGAATGGACGATGCGGGTAACGTGATTTTGCCCCAAAAACATGAATCTTCCAATATTCTGGTCAGTGCGCAGATCGCCAAGCGAATCGACGATGTCGTATTGCGTACCGGAATTATCGAAAACAGTGCCGGGGCGGGAATCGATTATTATCTTTTCGATGACCGTCTGCAGGCAAGTGCGGAGATCTTCGATTTCAACGCCAACAATGATGTACGCGGCAACAGCCCGCACGCGAAGGTGAGTGCGCGTTACAACTTCCTTAAACACATTGATCTTTACGGCGGATACGATAACTTCCTGAACGATCGTGCCCGAAATGCCTTTATCGGTCTGGGACTGCGTTTTTACGACGATGATTTGAAAAAATTGATCATGAGCCAGAATCTGGGAGCCTATGCAAAATAGCGACGATATTGTCCAAAAGCTTCATGAAGCGCTTTCGGTGCTGCAACTGCCGGTACTGGTCTCATGGGAAGATATCAAAAAGCAGTATCGTAAACTTAGTCGGGAATATCATCCCGATTTTAATCAGAAAGAAGATAAAATGCAGACACTCAATGAGGCGTACGCATTGTTGAAGCACTATATTTTTCACTATCGGTTCACCTTCAGCGAAGATGAGATCCGAAAACAGTTTCCGGAAAGCGGACATGACAGAAAATTCAGATTTTGATACCTGGTTGTTTGAAGACAGACAGGATGCCTACAAAGCGCTGGTGGAAATTCTGCCTGTCAAGGTGATGCAGCACGAATCGTGGATTTTGATCGCGCTTTCACCCGGAGCGGTCGAGATTACCGAAAAACTGGCCAGACGTTATGATTTCGGATTTGATCTGATGCTGACCGAACCGATCGTCGCACCCAACAACGAAGAGTGCCAGCTGGCGATGGTCAGCGAAACCAACGATATCGTGATCGAAGAGAAACTGGTCAAAAGTTTCGGGATTTCGTTTGATTATATTTATGATGAGGGTGAGCGTCTCTTTCATGAAAAGATACTCAAATATCGCCACCGTTATCGCGGCGGTCAGTCGCTGAGCGATCTGCGAGATAAGAGTGTGTTGCTCATTGACGAAGGGTGTGAAACGGGACTGAGTGCAATGTGTGCGCTCAAGAGCGTCATCAATGCCGGCGTACGCAAAGTTTCATTCGCGACACCGGTGATGCCGGATGATCTTTTTAGGATTATTGACAAAAAGGTAGACCGGGTTTTTGCCGTACATATGATCAAAGAGTTCATTTCGGTAGATTACTATTACCGGTCATTACCGAAAATCAAACCAAAAGCGTTACAGGAGATACTTGCCGATTGTACGCATTTTTTGCCAAACAGTAAAGGAGAATAGAGATTATGAGTTGTACCGTCACTGTCACAGTGAACAATAAAGAGGAGATTTACGAGATCGACAAAGTCGCAAGGCAAGCTGCCGGCGCGGTGCTTTTGCGTGAAAAGAATGCTGTCGTACTCGCTACGGTTTCCAGAGATGAAGAGATGGTCGAAGAGGATTTTCTGCCGCTGACCGTGCAGTATATCGAAAAGAGTTACGCTGCCGCGCGTATTCCGGGAGGGTTTATCAAACGGGAAACGAAACCGGGAGATTTCGAAACGCTTACTTCGCGGATTATCGATCGAAGTCTGCGTCCGCTCTTTCCAAAAGGGTATGCCTATCCGACGCAGATTGTCGTTTTTGTTTTAAGTGCCGATCCGGAGGTTGACTTACAGACAATGGCGCTCAACGCCTCTTCCGCCGCGCTCTATCTGAGTGATTTGCCGGTAGAGAAGAGTGTTGCCGCGGTGCGTATCGGCAGAATCGACGGAGAGTTTGTCGTCAACCCGACCAAATCGGAACTTGCCAAAAGTACGCTTGATCTCTATGTCTCCGGTACCAAAGAGGAACTTTTGATGATCGAGATGCGCTCGATCGCGACCGACAAGGTCGAAGTAGTGCCGATGACCGCTCCCGATCCGCTGATGGTGCCCGATCTGCTCACAGACGATATCGTCGAAGAGCACGATGTCAACGAATTGACCAACGACGAGATGCTCGAAGCGCTCGAGATCGCATCCGATGCGATCGCAAAAGCGAGTGCGGATTATGAAAAAGGGTTTTCGTCACTGAAAAAACCGATAGCCGATCTGAAACTGAAAAATGTGGAAGAGACATTCGAGTCGCTGCTGGTTTATATCGATGAGTTTTATAAAGATGATGTGTATGATGCGATCAATCAGATGGCAAAAAGCGAACGGGCGACACATCTGAAAAAAATTGCCGAAAAAATTGCGCAGGATGATATCGCCCGCGAAGAGGGTTGGGACGAAGATGTGATCATGAAGATGGTCGATCGCTACAAACGTGATGTCGTACGCAAAATGATCCTTGAAGAGCGTAAACGTGCCGACGGACGTGGTCTCAAAGAGGTACGTCCTATCGAGATCGAAACAAATATTCTTCCTTCGGTTCACAGCTCATGTCTCTTTACGCGAGGTCAGACACAGGCGCTTGTGACCGTAACGCTGGGATCGGGGAAAGATGCCCAGATGTATGATCTGCTGACTGACAAAGAGGCGCATTACGAAAACTTCATGGTCCATTACAACTTTCCCGGTTTTTCGGTCGGGGAAGCAAGTCCGCTCAGACCGCCCGGGCGTCGTGAACTGGGGCACGGAAACCTCGCCAAACGCGCACTCGAACCGACGATCCGGCTTGATAAAGATCAGAAGGTACGTGTCGTTTCGGAGGTTCTGGAGTCCAACGGTTCTTCGTCGATGGCAACGGTATGCGGCGGTTCGCTCGCGCTGAAAGCAGCAGGGATTGCGGTGCAGAAACTTGTCGCGGGTGTCGCGATGGGGCTGGTCGTCGAAGGAGATCAGTATGCGATTTTAACGGATATTATGGGGCTGGAAGATCATGACGGCGATATGGATTTCAAAGTCGCCGGTACCAAAGACGGCATCACCGCATTACAGATGGATATTAAGCTCGGCGGTATCGACAAAAATACTCTCAAAGAGGCGCTTGATCAGGCGGCGGAGGCGCGGCTTCATATTCTGGAAATTATGGAAGAGGCGGCGGAAAAGATATCGCTGAATGAAAAGGCACTTCCTTCCCGCAGCGTCTTTTCACTCGATCCGTCGACATTCGGCGCAATTATCGGGCAGGCGGGTAAAACGATCAAAGAGATCATTGAAAAATTTGAAGTCTCTGTCGATCTTGACAAAGAGACAGGAAAGGTCAAAGTTGAGGGAAGCGACAAGGTTCAGGTCAGTGCCGCCTGTGACTACATTCGTGAACTGGCGTCGAAAAAACGTGAACCAAGAGGACATCGGGGGAAAAGTCCGCATTTTGAAGCGGGACAGATTTTTGACGGAGAGGTGAAGCGAATTGTCGATTTCGGCGCTTTTGTCGAATTGCCGGGCGGTGTAGACGGTTTGTTGCATATCTCCAAACTCTCGGACGAGAGGGTCGACAGAGTAACCGATATTTTGCAAATAGGAGATAGAGTCAAAGTCAAAATTCTCTCCGTCAAGGGGCACAAAATAGAATTGGAATTGATTGAAAAAATTTAGTAATATATTTCAGGGTTTTTTTAAGTGAGTTTCGCTAAAATCCCAACTTCAAAGTGATAAGTAGGGATACGCAAGCCGAACGGACTTTGAAAAACGAAACGTTTTTATAAGGAGCACTTCATGAAGAAGATTCTGTTTTTGATGTTCGCTATCGCGACAGCTGCATTTGCCGGTGAAGATGCCGCAAACGAAACACTGAAAGCTTACTCTGTACTTGCTGCAGGTGTAGGTCTCGGTCTTGCCGCACTGGGTGGTGCGATCGGTATGGGACATACAGCCGCTGCGACAATCGCAGGTACAGCGAGAAATCCGGGGCTGGGCGGTAAATTGATGACTACGATGTTCATCGCGCTGGCGATGATCGAAGCACAGGTTATCTACGCACTCGTTATCGCATTGATCGCACTTTACGCGAACCCTTTCCTCGGATAACCGATAACCTCTTGAAGTTTCGCGATCGGTTTCGCGAGACTTCATCTTTTATGCGATCGTGGTGGAATTGGTAGACACGCTATCTTGAGGGGGTAGTGCCTAACCGGCGTGGGGGTTCGACTCCCCCCGATCGCACCATTTTTCTTCGCTTTGATTCACTACCTTTTACTAATCCTTTAAATGTTGCAAATTTCCGAATATTTTCTTTCAATCAGTTTGATACCGCTGTAAGGGGCTTTTTTGTAAAATCGTCCAAACTTTTACGCACAAGGTATCGCATGCAAAATCTCGATGAAATACTACGTTCTCACAAACTGACACAGGAAGATTATGAACATATCAAAAAGATACTCGGGCGTGAACCGAATCTGCTTGAGATTGGTATCTTCTCAGCGATGTGGAGTGAACACTGCTCCTACAAGTCGAGCAAAAAGTATCTGAGCGGTTTTCCGACCAAAGCAAAATGGGTGATTCAGGGACCGGGTGAAAACGCCGGCGTGATTGACATCGGTGACGGTATGGCCGCTGTTTTTAAGATGGAATCCCACAACCACCCCAGTTTTATTGAACCCTATCAGGGTGCTGCGACAGGTGTAGGGGGTATTTTACGGGATGTATTTACGATGGGAGCGCGTCCGGTTGCCAATATGAACGCGCTTCGTTTCGGTAATGTACACGGAGATGACACGATTGCGCGCCATCAGCGCTATCTGGTACGCGGCGTCGTGGCGGGGATCGGTGACTACGGTAACTGTATGGGTGTGCCGACGATCGGCGGCGAGACCTTTTTCGATGAAGCTTATAACGGCAATATTCTGGTCAACGCCTTTACGCTGGGAACCTGTAAAAGTGATGAGATCTTTTACGGAAGAGCAGAGGGTATCGGTAATCCGGTGATCTACGTCGGAAGTAAAACGGGACGTGACGGTCTTGGCGGTGCGGTGATGAGCAGCGACAGTTTTACCGAAGAGAGCAAAAGTTTGCGTCCGACGGTACAGGTGGGTGATCCATTTACCGAAAAATTGCTCCTTGAAGCGTGTCTGGAGCTTTTCAAACATGACTATGTCGTCGGTATTCAGGATATGGGTGCGGCTGGTCTGACCTCCAGTTCGTTTGAGATGGCAGGACGCAGCGGCAGCGGAATGGTGATGCATCTGGATAAAGTCCCGGCAAGAGAAGAGAACATGACGCCGTATGAGTTCATGTTGTCCGAATCACAGGAGCGGATGCTCATCTGTGTCAAAAAAGGGTTCGAAAAAGAGGTGATCGATATTTTCAAAAAGTGGGAACTCGATGTCGCGGTGATCGGCGAAGTGACCGATACGGGACGTATGGAGCTCTTCTGGCACGGTGAAAAGGTGGCGGATATCCCTGTCGATCCGATCAACGAAGAGGCGCCGGTACTCGACAGACCTGTTCAGCGTCCCAAATATCTGGATGAAATAGCGGATGTCACAATCGACGACTTTCCCTCTGTTGACAATGAACATGCGTTTGATACGCTCTTTTCATCACTGGAAGTGGTGAACAAGGCGTGGGTATATGAGCAGTACGATTCAATGGTACAGACCAATACCGTCAAACATCCCGGTTCACTCGATGCAAGTGTCATTCGTGTCAAGGAGACTGGCAAAGCGATCGCGATCAGTTGTGACTGTAACCCGAGATACTGCTATATTGACCCCAGAGGCGGTGCCGCCGCCGCGGTGATGGAGAGCGGGCGGAATGTTGCGATGAGCGGTGCGGTGCCGCTGGCAATCACCGACTGTCTTAATTACGGTAATCCGGAAAATCCGGAAATCATGTGGCAGTTTGCGGAGGGGTGTGAAGGGATCAAGGCGGCGTGCGCTTCATTGCAGACTCCTGTTGTCAGCGGAAATGTCTCGCTTTATAACGAGACAAACGGAACGGGTATATTCCCGACCCCTTCGATCGCAATGGTCGGTGTCAACGAAGATCAGCACAACGTTTTGCCTTCGGCGTTTCAAAAAGCGGGGAGCACACTCTATCTGCTGGGTGAGATCGGTCACCATTTCGGCGGATCGCTTTATATGAAAGCACTCTTTTCGACGGTAGCGGGGAAACTGGCACCGATTGATTTTGAAAAAGAGCGTGCACTCTGGGATTTTGTCGTTGAAGCGAACAAAAAAGGGTTGCTTTGTGCGGCGAAAGATATCAGTACGGGCGGTCTGGCGATTACCCTGGCAAAAATGGCGGCGACAAGCGGTATCGGTGTCACATGTCAGGTTGCGCTTGGAGATAAACGGGATATCTTCAGCGAGACTTTTTCTTGTGCGATTGTGGAGACAAGTGATCCTGAAGCGTTTGAAAAGTTTGCTTTTGGAGGCAAAGTGCCGTTTACGAAAATCGGTCAAACCGGTGGTAAAAAGTTTGTTTGTAATGAAATAATTAAAGATATTTCATTTTTGCAAGATGTTTTTTATAAAAGGTTTAAGGAAGTAATCGAATCAGATATTTAAGTTTTAGTTAACCACACTTCAGCTTTATGTAAATAATTATTTACTACTATATTTAAAATTTACTTAAAAGCAAGGAGTGTCGGACGATGTCTTTTGTGACGAAATTTGAAAAAAATTCCATGCGAAAGTCCTATCGTACGACGATTCCCTTGCAGGTATTGTTAAACGGTAAAACCTACAGTGCCATCGACTGGTCCCTAACCGGTCTCGCACTTTCCAATCTTCAGACAAAACTTGCGGTGGGTGAAAAAATCGACGCGGTTTTGGTTCTTGCAATGCGTGACGCGCATATCTCTCTTCAGGTAAAACTCTGTCATGAATATACCGAAAAAGGACGTTCCGGATTTTCATTCGTTGATTTGAGCGAAAAGAATCGCAGTGTTTTGCGTCGTTTTATCGAACTTGCGATCGAAGGGGAAGTCGACAGGGTTGATGATATTGTTGCAATCTACGAAGAACCGCAGGTTGATTCCCCGATTCAAACGCCTGTCAAACTCCAGGAAGAGGAAGCAAAAGCACTTCAGACTGCCTTTCGTAAGACCTCGCTTCGCTATATCCTTTTCGCACTCTTCGTACTGGCGCTTGTTGTCGGATTGTTGATCTACAATTTTCGCTATCGTTACGAAGGGAGCGGTGTTGTGGCCGGAAACGATCTGAAAATTTTCCCGCAGGTTACCGCGACGGTTGATAAAATTTATGTGCAGGAAGGGGATCGGGTAACTCCCGGTACGCCGCTGGCAGATCTGGACAGTGATGATGTTGTCTATAAACTTTCGTTACTTGAGATTGAGAAGAAACGCAAACTTAAAACACTTGCTGCTCAGATGCAAGAGCATAATCGTACTGTTGCCGCACAGACACGTATGATTCGCCTGATGGAACAGAAAGTTCGTAAAAAACGGGCCTATTATCTGCAGATGAAAAAGGAGTTCGACACGCAGCTGATCACGGCGGAAACACTCAGAGAGGCGGAAAACGCATGGCTGGAAGCAAAACTGCAGCTTCAGAAACAAAAAGCGGCGAAAGAGACGCTCAGTGTTGAAAAAAAGGCGGATACCGGGAAAGAGGATATCGAAGATCTCAATATTCGCATCGACTTTTTGAAAAAGCAGCTTGCAAAATATCGCATTTTTGCGCCGGTCAGCGCGACGGTTTACGAGATCTACGTGCCGCAGGGACAAACCGCCTCGAAAAATACACCGTTGATGCTTCTATGGACGGAAGATTCCCCGTATATTACCGCAACGATACCGACGAAATATTTTTCGGATATCCATACCGGAAGCAAAGTACGGATCATCGACAGATTACATGATAAGATTATAAACGGGGAAGTTTTTAAGACTGCAGATGCCGATCCTGTGCAGGAGGATGAGACCTATACCGTCTATATTCATCCGCTGGAAAAAGAGGTCAAACTGCGTCCTTATCAGAGAGTGGAACTCCTTTTTGAAAGGGAGTGGTAACGACAATGTACCGATACGATGAAAAGCGTGCGATCGATTCATTTTGGTTGCCGTTTCTGATTTACGGTACGTTACTCGCAGTTATTTTCTTTTTGATCTATCCACGTCTCTATCTGCTCAAACACGGCGTGATTGTTGGATTGACGATTTTTGCGTTTTGGCGTTACGGATGGATGTTGCTTAATTATATACGTGCATTTATCTATCGTTATCACTACTATCCGAAACTGTTACGCAGGGCGGAAGCGTTACCGGATTCGGCAAAATATCCGAAAAATCTCTACTTCATGATCCCTTCCTACAAAGAGGAGAGTTGGGTGAGTGTCGAGTGTTTTCGTTCGATTCTCTCCGAAATCAGATCGATTCCCTCCGATGTGACGATTGTGATTGCGACCTCTGGCAAAAAGGAGGATGCCGTCATCCACAGAATGTTTCAGGCGTATGACGGTGACAATAAAGTGCGATTGATTTTTCAACATCAAAACTCCGGCAAGCGGCTCGCGATGGGGCATGCGCTTCGGGCGATCGCCAGAGCGTATCATAAAGCCCATTTCGATGATCCAAATTCGGTGACGATCTTCATGGACGGGGATAGTTATTTGGAGAAGGGTTTTTTACGTAAAATTCTGCCTTTTTTCGCATCGGAACATGGTTTGGGGGCGTTAACGACGAATGAAGCGGCGTTTATCCATTCCAAAAGTCGCTGGTACAAAGAGTGGTTCAATCTCAAATTTGGACAGCGCCATCAACTTTTTCAGGCACACTCGCTTTCACGCAAAGTGATGACGCTGACCGGACGTTTGAGTGCCTACCGCACGCAGATTGTGGTGAAAGAGTCGTTTATCCGCCAGGTTGAAAACGATATTATCACTGATCCGATGCACGGCAAATTTCGCTTTTT
>WGAE01000212.1 GCA_015489185.1 Campylobacterales bacterium | reverse complement strand
TTCATGGATATTACCGTAAAGCTTAAAGAGCTTTTGGTGAGTATGAAGGGAAAGGATGATGACATTACCAGTCATCGTCGCCATGACACGATCTTTATCGACGGCGAGCGCGGAACGGGTAAGACGGCTTTTTTGGTCAATATCAAAAAGTGGATCGAAGAGAGTGATAAAGAGGCATCGAACGATGAAAAGCTTTCGAGCGGCCTCGCTTTTTTCGGGCCGGTTGATCCTACGCTTCTGCTCGATGATGAAAATTTTCTTGGTGTTGTCCTTGGAACGATCGTGGAACAGGTCGAAAAAGAAATAGATGAAAACTGCAAAGATGCGGATGGGGATCGGCAACCCTACTATAAAGCGCTCGAGGCGGTATCCGAGTCGTTGAGAGCCGTATTTGATCTTAGAAAAGGTGAAGTATCCGGTATCGATGCCATCGCATCGCATGCATCGTCAAAAATGCTTGAGCAAAAAGCGCATAGCTTTTTCGGCGCCGTTGCCAATCTGTTGGGGAAAAAGGCGTTGGTGTTACTGATAGACGATGTCGACATGGCATTCGACAAAGGTTTTGATGTGCTGGAGACGATCCGCAGGTTTCTGGCATCACCCTATATCATCCCGATTGTGTCCGGGGACGCAAAACTCTATAAGCATCTGGTAAAAAAAGAGTTCAAGATCGCTTCTGAATATAAACGGGATGTTTTTTGCGGCAAAACGGTGAAAATGGATGAGAAAGACCTTCAGTATATGGTCGATCAGTATTTCAACAAGGTGATGCCGAACGATCAGCGTATCGAACTGCTGTCTATCAGACGCCTCAGGAAAAAGTATCCTATGCTTATCAAGGCATCGAATGATAAGGAAATTTATTACAACCAGTTTAAAGATTTCGATATCCAATTGATCAATTACGGCATCAATCAGGTACAGTTTACCTCGCAGGTCTTTCCGGATAACCTTAGAAGTTTTGTACAGTATCTTGCTAAAAAGCGGGAGGTGATTGCTGCAATTGATTCTAAAACTATACAGACGGCGGAGATAGTACATACTCCCTATCAACCCGGAAAAGCTAAAGAAATGGTTGATGGCTTGTATAACAACAATTTCAACCTGTTCTTGAAGAGCATCAGTGCAACGGCATCTTTTTATCATTACAGCAAAGTACTGGAAGAAAAGCGGCTTTCGCTTATGCTGGAGAATGATTTGAACGCCGTACAAAATGGACAGATTTCCACCTATGCCATTTACAAAGGACACTTTTTTCAAGATGATGCGTATAGAAAAGAACAAGAAGAATATGACAGCAGGATAGATGACAAAAGGGTCTTTTGTGAAATAAAAAAAGAGTACTTGGATATTCGTATTTATTTTGAGAAAGAAACGTTGAGTAAGTACTTATCTTCTGATGATAGCTCGGATAAAAGAATGCAAAAAGTGGTTACACGCCTTTTCTTTTATGACAGCTATTACAATGAGTCTTCTGCTACTCGTGCATATATCGTTGCCGGGAAGTTTATCGAAGCACTGCTGTACTCTTTTGAATTAAAAGGGGATAACCTTGATAAGGCGATTGAAAAGTTTAACGAAATTGCAAATGGACGAGCGTACAATATTGGGATTGAAAAAAATTATATTAATGATGATGTGGAAGAGAGTGAAGAGGGACAGGGTTATCCGGATCAACTTTTTGAAAGTAGTGTAGTCGAGAAGATTTATGAATGGCATAAGCAGTATGTGACAATCGGTGAAGAGTCGAATAACAGATATGATTTATCGACCAATAGGCTTCATCTTGTTTTGCACAAATTTTTTAATAATCTTAATGCGCTAAAAAAGAGTAAAGATATCAAAACAATTCTTTCAAATGACGACCCATGCTCCTTTATGGCCAGAATATGCGCGATTCTTTTGAATGCCGTGGCTTTTTTTGAAAAAGAGGGAAGCGTTGAAGAGTCGAATATTGCGATGGTAAAAGGTAAATTTGACTATGTTCGGCTAAGGAACAACTCTAATACTTTTAAGAAAAATATCGAGCCGATGCTTGAAAAAGAAGAAAGTCTAACATTTGTACTATCAGAACATCCATTCATTAAAACGACTTTAACGAAAACAGGAGAATGTGAAGTCCGATTTGAATATAACACTTCAAACATTTTAGAACAGAGGAAAAAGCTGTTGAATAAACATAACATAAAAGGTAAGACAATGACTGATCATAATGTAGCAGCGTATCTGAATGATGTAGAAAATACTCATAATCAGGATCTGATTAGGTTGATTATAGACTATTTTGAGAAGAAGGGTGTGCTTGAGTATATGATGCTGCATGAGAAAAAGTTTGCATCCGCACAGGAATTTTACAAAAATAATAAACAAGAATGATACACAACACGCTACGCGATATCGGCGCTATCAACGCTTTTCGAAGCGATAAAGCCCTGCTGGCACTTATTAGGGAGTTGAATGACTCAACTTCGCAGCGTAATGACACCTATGGAAAATCGGTAAAGGATGCTATGCGGGACTTTTATCCGTCAAGGTTTCGCAAAGATGCCCTTGAAATAGTTTATAACGATGTGGGCAAACAGCCGATGGAGGCGCTCGACAAGCTGTATGAAGAGTATCTGGAAAAAGGACGCGACGGGTCGTATGTCTATGCCGATATTGGCAAACTCGAGCGTTACAGCGCCCTGATCAACAAGCTTCACCCTTTTACGATTCTGGGCCGCCGTTTGTCGGTAGAGCTGGAAGATGGGTACTGTGATCTGCGTGAGATAGAGAGCATGGCAAAAACGGTTACGCCGTTGCTGCTCGGTGCGCGCCGTGAAAACCGTGATTATAGTGACAACCACATTCATCTCGGCGGTGCAAATGAAAACCTTCCCAATCTGTTGATTTTGTTCGAGCGGGAAACGCCAAAAGAGTACTATGAAAAGGAGTGGAACGGTAAATTGCCCAGACTGAGCGAATTTTCGCTGATCAATAGCGGGACACTCAGCATGGGGCACCTGGTCGATCTTGGAAAGTGTGCCATGCGCTACCTCTCGCTCGAGATCGTGCGGCCGGAAAATGGAGATCGGGAAAAAAAGAGGCTGATTTCGACCATGCAGGCCATTTTAAAACACGGCAGGGTGGCGGCGAAGATGCGGCGTGTGTGTACCAGCTTTGCATTTCCGTCGGCATATAGCTGTTATCCGAACGACCTTGAGGGAAAGCTGCTGAAAAAGGCCGTGTGTGCGGCACAGCGCGAAGAAAGAATCGCACAGTGGTTTTATTACAATATCCTGCTGCACAGGCTCTATGGCTCCCGGCTAAAGGGTTCGGTTGTGCAGAAAATGGTGATGATCGTCTTACAGATTGTCAACATTATCCGCGCCTATCAGATCATGAGTCAGAATGTCGGTCTGTCGCATTTCAGCGAGTTCTACAGGTCGGATGTCCGGCAGACGCGATTTGACCGCCACCGTGCCATCGCCGAAAATATTTTTCGAAACGGGACGACGATGTTCGAGGGCAAAATCAGCCCGGGCGCAATTTACAACGGTGAGATGATGCGCTACAAGCTGGCATTTGACGACGAGATTTTGCGGACGGAGTGCGAAAGCAGACGTGGATACGCCAAAAGTTTTGTCGATACGATGGACCCCTCTATCCGTAGAAAATACCATTTCAGCATCCATTTTCAGCGAAAGTGCGACAAGAGAAAACAAAAAGGAGTCGGTCGTTACACAGATGTTCGGCACAGAGAGCTTAGAAAGCAGTTGAAAGATGAGGCGAGAAAACTTCATGATTATCTGTATATTCACGATACAAAAGCGTCACTGCGAAAGTACTATCTCCCCTTTGTGCAAGACTGTAATGCTCTTTTGTGTTTCGGCAAAGAGCTACAGGCACGCTATATCGATCCGGCCAAAATGATTGTCTCTCTGGATGTGGCGGGACAGGAGACGCTGACGCCGCCCGAAGTGTTTGCGCCCGCCATCAATTTTCTTCGTGCCGAACCGAAACGATACGGGTTACGGGGGTTGACGCTTGAAGACCCGGATGCCGTCGGACCGCATCGTCAGTTGAGGCTGTCGGTGCATGCGGGGGAGGATTTTGACCATATTGCGACGGGTATGCGACGTATCGACGAGACCATCACCTATTACGGTATGCATTCGCATGACCGCCTTGGACATGCTCTGGCGGTCGGTATCGACCCCGTGCAGTGGCTCGAGCGCAACGGCGATGTTTTTATGCGGAAGATCGACCGTTTGGACGATCTGGTCTGGCTGCACAAGCAGATCGGGGCGGTGTTGCAGTACTACCCCCAGGCCGTCGGCTTTTTGCACCGCACCGAGTATCTGATAGAG
>WGAE01000211.1 GCA_015489185.1 Campylobacterales bacterium | reverse complement strand
GTTCCAGCTCGGTTAATAATAGTTTCATGAAGTCATCTTTTCCAAGAATTGCATCAGGATTGACTCCTGTATTTTGAAGTGCGGTTTGTAAACTATTGTTGTTGACGGTATCGATTGCCATTGTGTTTTCCTTCTTTGGTTTGTTATATATATCTTGGAACGATCATGTCAAAGTGATCATTTTCATGATGCTCATCCTCTGAAGAGGAACGTGTCGTATGTGATGATTTGGTATGTTGTTGCCCTTTGTTGCCTTCTCTGTTCTCACCAAAACTCATTTGCAGCCCGGTAAATCCCATATTGACCAATGCATTTTTAAATTCGGTCTGGTTTTGTGTAAAGAGTGCGATCGTATTTGGATTTGACTGGATTGTGACGTGCAGGTTATTGCCTCTGTTGACCATGGTTACGTCCACATCTCCAAGTGTTCCGGGATTAAGCTGCATTTTGATTTTCATCAACGGCGGTTTGTAACGCTCCATATACTCTTTGAAATCTTGACCAAATGTTTCAAAGGTTTGTTTTAACGGTAGCGGGTTCTCTTTTTTATGAAGTTGTGAGAACTCGGTTTTTGTTTCATGTGAAACAGTATGGTGAGAATGAGTCGTATCCTGCTCTGCAGCAGGTTCGTCTGGTGAAAATGTTGTATCATTTTTTTCTATTTTTGGATAGATAAGCGTTGTTGTAGATCTTGCCGTGTTTTTATTGTCTGTATTTTCCTGAATAGTATCGGTGATGTTAACTTTAGTATGATGTTCTGATTGTGGAGTGATATGAAAAGGCTTTTTCTCTTTTTTATGTATGGACAATTCATCGGTTTGTTGGTGATTTTGGGTGTTTTTGGGTATGTGTACTTTGTCTGTCGTATCCGATGTGGCAAGATCAGTCTGCATATGCTTTTGAGATTGTGGCATTTGTTGTGATATTTGTGTTTTTGTCGGTATAACTGAAATATCTTTATTATTTTTTGAAGAGATATGTGCACTATGAGAAAAATCGGTATGTTCTTGCTTGATACTTGTTTGGTCTTTTCTTGATTCATGTAGTGTTTTGATATGTGATGCAGGTTTTGCGTTTTGCAAAAGTGTTTGCAATATATTTTTGTCTGACTTTTGTAATTTGTCTGTCGATTTGGAACTATTTATATCGTTTTGGTGTATTTGTGATTTATGTGGTAGTTTTTTGACTATGTTTAGAACGGAAATACTGTTAAGAGCATGGCTGATTTGTTTAGTCTTGTTATCTAGTGCAGCCTCTTCCTTCATGAAAGTGATATGTTTGACCGATATATTGAGTTGTTCTGCCAGATTAAGCAGATCTTTGACGGTATGTACTTGTTTGAATGCATCCTGCACTTTCAGATCCAGCAGAGCGGTTTGCAGTTTGGGTGATTGTGTCGGAAATTGTAAAGGTGTTTTGGGGTCATGTGTCTGAAGCAGAGAAACAATTTGTAAAAGTGTTTCAAGTGTGACCGTCTCTTTTTTTTCCGGTTTGGTATCTGTAAGCGGGGCATTGGAGAACGATGCGCGTAAATGGTGTCTGTTTTTTGGAGAAATATTTTGATTTTGATGAAAGATCTGTGTCATCAAAAAGTTTTTCTCTTTTCCGTCAGGAATGTCAGAGAGAAGATTTTCCATCAAAAACGCAAATGAATCATCGTTATTGAGCTGGATATGAGAGTGAGTATTATGTAATTTTTTGCTATTTGATTTAATTACTTCATCTTCTTTGGTAAAGTTGAGCAAAAGTCCGTTCATACCGTGCCTTTGTATTAAAAAGTTATGACTATTTTGAGCAATAAATGTGCCAATTTGGTCTTCTTCTTTTTTTTAGATATAATCCGCGAAATTTCTATATTAGGATGAACATGAAAGAGATAAGAAACATTGCTGTGATTGCACACGTTGATCATGGAAAAACGACACTGGTGGATGAATTGCTTAAGCAGTCAGGAACATTTGATGCCCATCAGCAGATCGATGAACGTGTAATGGATAGCAACGATTTGGAAAAAGAGCGTGGTATTACGATTTTGTCAAAAAATACCGCCATTACTTATAAAGACTATAAAATTAACATTATCGACACTCCCGGGCATGCCGATTTTGGCGGTGAAGTTGAGCGGGTACTGAAGATGGTTGATAGTGTTTTGTTACTGGTTGACGCACAGGAGGGGGTCATGCCCCAGACCAAATTTGTCGTCAAAAAAGCGCTTGAACTGGGACTTAGACCGATTTTGATTGTTAATAAAATCGACAAGCCCGCTGCGGAACCGGATCGTGTGGTAGATGAGGTGTTCGATCTTTTTGTGGCGCTTGATGCGACGGATGAACAACTGGAATTCCCGGTGATTTACGCTGCGGCAAAAAACGGTTATGCAAAACTGAATCTTGATGATCCCGATGAAAATATTCTTCCGATTCTCGATACGATTATCGAACATGTTCCGGCGCCTTCGGGTAGTGTCGAGAACCCTTTACAACTTCAGGTGTTTACGCTTGATTATGACAACTTTGTCGGGAAAATCGGTGTTGCGCGTATTTTCAACGGAAAGATTCGTAAAAATGAAAATGTAACCCTGCTCAAAGCGGACGGCGAGAAAATCAACGGTCGTATTTCAAAGTTGATCGGTTTTATCGGGCTGGATCGTATCGATATCGATGAAGCGGTGTGTGGGGATATTGTCGCGGTTGCCGGATTTGAAACGCTGGATGTCGGTGATACGCTTGCGGACCCGAACAATCCCGTCGCTCTGGATCCGATGCATATTGAAGAGCCTACGATTTCTGTTGTGATGGCGGTTAACGATTCGCCGCTTGCAGGAACAGAAGGAAAGTTTGTTACATCGAATAAAATTGCGGAGCGTCTTGAGTCGGAGATGCAGACCAATATTGCCATGAAGTATGAAAGTACGGGTGAAGGAACTTTTAAAGTTTCTGGACGTGGTGAGTTACAAATTACGATTCTTGCAGAAAATATGCGCCGCGAAGGGTTTGAATTTTCACTCGGCAGACCTGAAGTGATTATCAAAGAAGAAAACGGTGTAAAAATGGAGCCGTTTGAGCATCTGGTTGTGGATGTACCGGATGATTTTACTGGTGTGGTGATTGAAAAGCTTGGACGCAAAAAGGCGGAAATGAAATCGATGACACCGACCGGAGACGGGCAGACACGTATCGAATTTGAGATTCCCGCACGCGGATTGATCGGATTTCGCAGTCAGTTTTTGACCGATACGAAAGGAGAGGGTGTCATGAACCACTCTTTTCTGGAGTATCGTCCGTTGACCAGCGGGATCGAGCATCGTATGAACGGGGCGCTTGTGTCGATGGAAAACGGCGAAGCATCCGCATTTTCCATCTTTAATCTTCAGGAACGGGGTGTAATGTTTATTAAGCCTCAGGATAAAGTCTATGTCGGAATGATTGTCGGAGAACACTCACGATCCAACGATCTGGATGTAAATCCGATCAAAGGAAAACAGCTCTCTAACGTCAGAAGTTCCGGTGCCGATGAGGCGATTAAACTTGTGCCGCCCAGAATTCCTACACTCGAAAGCGCTTTGGAATGGATCGAAGAGGATGAACTGGTGGAAGTGACACCCAAAAGCATACGTATTCGAAAACGCTATCTTGATCCTACCGTACGTAAAAGAATGGCGAAAAAGGCGAAAGCGGAATAGGGAGATGGTCAGAGGCAAGATTGTCCTATGTTGCAAAACTTTTATAGAAACAAGTGCTATAATAAAACGACACCATTAAAGGAGTATTAAAAATGGAATTAAGTGATCTTGTGCAAATGGGTAGTGCGCTTTTAAAAGATAAGCTGGGGGATCAAGCGGCAGATGTGGATGATAATACACTTGCAGATGCGTTGAGTAGTCTTTTCTCTAATGAAGAGGGCAGTTTTGATTTGAGTAATATTCTCTCTTCATTACAAGATAGCAGTATCGGAGAGATTATCTCTTCATGGATAGGAAGCGGTGAAAACTTACCGGTTGACGGAAGTACACTTTCGAATATTCTCGGAAGCGACCAAATTTCAGCGTTTGCTGAAAAACTCGGAATCGATCCGGATACCGCAGCGGAATCACTTTCTGATGTCGTGCCAAATATTGTCGATAAAGCAACGGGTGACGGTTCTTCGATTCTTGATTCGTTCGGGGGACTCGACGGTATTATGGATATGGCCAATAAATTTTTCAAATAACTGCAATCATTTGGAATCCTGAAATAACAGGGTTCCAAATGATTTTTTTCTACTATTGTTAATGTACGATTAATCATTTTTTCTATTTTTACGATATACTAG
>WGAE01000210.1 GCA_015489185.1 Campylobacterales bacterium | reverse complement strand
TTTTAACTATTTTATTTTCCGTTTCAATCACATTTTTGGAAAAAATCTTTAACCTATTGAGTTCTCTGAAAATCTGATTCGCGAACAACATCTGCAGATAAACGTCGAAATCCGGCACGGATTTCGGGGTACCCACCGTGAAGCCGTTTGAGAGACGCAGATTTTTCAGGGAACTCTATTCATTACGCAAAGTCGAAAGCACATCAATTTCAGTCGCTTTTTTCGCCGGATAGAATGAGGAGAGAAGTACAATCAGCGTCGCACCGACCAGTATCGATACGAAATCGACCATGGAGAGATCAAGCGGCAGTTTACTGGTGCCGTAGACATCTTCAGGCAAAGTCACAATGTCAAAATGCCCAAGGATATAAAGTCCCGCAAGTCCCAGCAGTGTCCCAAACAAAATCCCTGCCCCGCCGATCACAGAACCGAGCCAGAAAAAGGCTTTCTTGATCTCTTCCCGACTCGCACCCAGTGAAAGCAACAACGCGATCTCCCGGCGGCGGTTCATGACTGTCATCAGCAGAGAACTGATAATATTGAGCGAAGCAACCAGAATAATCAGCATCAACACGATAAAGAGCGCTTTTTTCTCCATCGCCATCGCGGAGAAGAGATTGCCGTTTTGTTGCCACCAGCCGACCGCAACGAGATAAGATGGCAAAAACGCACGAATCTCTTTGATCTTTTGCATCGGTTCGGCGCAACTGACGTGGATACCGTCATAATGGTCTTTTTTGACATGCATAATACGGGACATCGCTTCAAGTGTCGTATAGACATAGGCATTGTCGTACGCCTGCATACCCGATTTGAAGCTACCCGCATAGCGGAACCGCTTCATCACGGGCATCAATGAAAAACCGCCGGGTTGTGTCTGGGTAAAGATGAGTGTATATTTGTTTCCCGGTTCCATCATGAAGGTATCGGCGATCCCCTCTCCGGTAATCATATCGAAAGTCGAAAGCTCTTTGTCTTTGACCGCATCCGCGACGATATGGTTGATCTTCGCTTCCGCGGCAAAATCGACACCGAAAACGACGGCACCTTCCATCCGTTCACCCTCTTTGATAATCGCCTGGGTATTGATAAAAGGGCTGAGGATCAGATCGGGAAAGCGTTGCTGAAGCGCCAAAAGGGCGTATCTGTCGACCCCTTTTGTTTCGCGCGGCAAAATCGTGATAGGATAACTCATAGTCGAGATCTTTTCCTGAAACTCTTTGGAAGTTCCGTTCATGATCGCCATCGCGATGATTAAAACCATCAGACCGATCGCCACTCCCAAAAAAGCGAGCACGGCACTGACGGTAATAAAGGGCTGGCTTTTATCGAAACGCAGATATTTTCTTACCAGATAAAAGACCAGTGTATTCGACTTCAATACGATCCCTGCACCCTATTTTGCCAATAGTCCCTTTTTGGGACCGCTTTTACCGCAACAGTTTTTATACTTTTTACCGCTTCCGCAAGGACACGGATCGTTACGCGCGATCTTTTTGCCGCCCACCTGCGGTACACGCTGATGTTCGCTTTGCTGCGGCTCCAGCACACTCTCTTTGTTCATTGTCGCATCGTCCGCCGCCGCTTCAAGTTCCTCGAGCATCTTCTGCATCGCCTCTTCACGTGCACGCTGTTCGCTTTCATCTCTAAGCTGAATATTCTGGAGCATTTTGATTGTATCGAACTTGATACGTCGAATCAACTCCACAAACATCTCGTAACTCTCTTTTTTATACTCCGTCAGCGGATCCTTCTGGTTGTAACCGCGCAATCCGATACCCGTTTTGAGCGTATCCATCTGATAAAGATGCTCGCGCCAGAGGTTGTCCACCGTCTGCAGATAGATCAATTTTTCAATATCCCGACGCTGTGCTTCATCGACAACCGACATTTTGCGCTCATACATATCGGTCAGGATTGCATCAATCTTCTCAACGATCGCTTCGGCATCCAGCCCTTCAAAATCGCTCTTTTCAAACTCAATCAATACCTCTTCTTTGAGGAGTGAGATCAAACGATCCAGATCGAAATCCTCTTCCGGCATACCGGGATATATTCCCGCTCTTTCAACCAGATCTTCGACATATTCACGACGATTTTGTGCGATTTTCTCTTTGAGATTAAATTCGGGATCGAGCAATTCGTTACGATATTTGTAGATCACTTTACGCTGTTCATTCGCGACATCGTCATATTCGAGAATATGTTTTCGCGCTTCATAGTGCATCGCCTCGACTTTTTTCTGCGCGTTTTCAACCGCGCGGGTTACCATACCCGACTCAATATGCTCACCCTCTTCGATACCGAGCCGCTCCATGATGTTTTTGATCTTGTCACTGCCAAAAATACGCAGCAGATTATCTTCAAGACTCAGATAAAACTGGCTCACACCCGGATCGCCCTGACGTCCGGAACGCCCACGCAACTGATTGTCGATACGTCTTGATTCATGACGCTCCGTACCGATGATATACAAACCGCCCAGTTCTCTGACCTCGTCGTCAATTTTAATGTCAACACCGCGTCCAGCCATATTGGTTGCGATCGTTACCGCACCTTTTTTCCCGGCATCGGCAATGATCAACGCTTCGCTTTCATGATGTTTGGCGTTCAGCACGGTATGAGGGATTTTCTCTTTTTTGAGCAGTTCATGTAACACTTCACTCTTTTCGATTGATGCCGTACCGACCAGTACCGGCTGCCCTTTCTGGTGCAACTCTTTGATCTTTTTGATCACCGCGTCAAATTTCTCACGCTCGCTTTTGAAAATGAGATCGTTGAGGTCTTTCCTGGCAATCGGCAAATTGGTCGGGATAGAGATAACATCGAGGTTATAAATCTGTGTAAATTCCGTCGCTTCCGTCTGTGCCGTACCGGTCATACCCGCTAGTTTTTTATACATACGAAAATAGTTCTGGAAGGTGATATCCGCGAGTGTCTGCGACTCTTCCTGAACCACAACCCCCTCTTTGGCTTCGAGTGCCTGGTGCAACCCTTCCGAATAGCGTCTGCCTTCGCTCAATCTTCCGGTAAACTCATCGACAATCACGACCTCTCCGTCTTTGACGACATAATCGACATCTTTTTCAAAGAGATAATTCGCTTTGAGCGCCTGATCGAGATGGTGGCTGAGCGCCGCATTTTCAAGGCTGTAGAGATTATCCACACCAAAAAGCTTTTCGGCTTTGCGAATCCCCTGTTCGGTCAGGATAACCGTCCGGTTCTTCTCATCGACAATAAAGTCGCCGCTATCTTGTTTGATCTCCCCTTTTTCATCTTTTTCAGTCGCTTGTTTGAGCTGTTTGGCAACTTTGTCGGCTTTGTGGTAATTGTCCAGCGTACGGTTGGTCGGTCCGGAGATAATCAGCGGCGTACGCGCTTCGTCGATCAAAATCGAGTCTACCTCGTCGACAATAACATAGTTGTGTCCACGCTGTACCTTTTCACGCAGATCGTACTTCATGTTGTCCCGCAGATAATCGAAACCGAACTCGTTATTCGTTCCGTAAGTGATATCCGCATCGTACTGCGCTTTACGTGTCGCGTCATCCTGAATATCGTTCGTGATCACACCGACCGTATATCCCAGAAATTTATAAATACGCCCCATATCTTCGGCATCGCGTTTGGCAAGGTAGTCGTTGACCGTGACCAGGTGTACCCCCTCGCCCGTCATCGCGTTGAGGGCGATCGCAAGCGATGCAACCAGCGTTTTCCCTTCACCGGTTTTCATCTCGGCAATCTTGCCGTCATGAAGCACCATACCCCCTACCATCTGGACATCGAAATGACGCATCCCGGTGGTACGTTTACTTGCTTCACGCGTGATGGCAAACGAATCAAACAGTACGTCGTCCAGGCTCTTTTCACCGGAACGTACTGCTTCTTTGAGCGCGTTGAAAGCCGCTTTGAGCTCATCGTCGCTCATTTTTTCATATTTGGGTTCCAGAGCATTAATGATTTGTACTTTTTTGAGATATTGTTTAACGATTTTATCGTTGCGTGTACCGAAGACTTTTCTAACAACGGAGGATATCATAGGGTTTGATCCTTTTTAGATGGTGATTTTA
>WGAE01000209.1 GCA_015489185.1 Campylobacterales bacterium | reverse complement strand
GAGATATCTTTTGATCCTCATGTTTGGTATTGTTGCACTGACAGAGGCGAGTAATATTGCGGCGTTGCAACGTTGGTATGAAATGCAACTGCAGGCAAAACAGATGCGTTTGCTTGCGGAAGCGAATCGTACCGATGAAACGGTTGCAGAGCACAATGAAACCAATCTAACTGTCACCATCGAGAATGACCGAAACGTGACAGACGCAAACGCTACCGTTTGTGTTACATCAACTGAAAACAATATAACACAGTCTGTTGCTACGGTGGACAGAAACATAACGCAAAAATCATCAGATCATAATATGACGCGACATGTTCAAGCAGAAGATGCCAATCGTTCTGTAGCAATGAAGGTAAAAAGAATCTTAACCGACAATAACCAAACGGTCACAGCAGAACGGAATGTGACCGATATTATCAAAATGATGGAATCAAATCGCACTAAACCGATTTTGATTGTCAAATATATCCACAATGACAAATCTGAGGCGCTGTGTCAGAGTTTGAGCAGATCAACTATTGATTTTTGGCGTTTGCTCGATTTGACACTGATCAATGCCACCGCGATTATCATGAAAGAACACGATATCAAAATCACCAAAGAGAATCTGGAAATTATTCGAAGTGCCTATTATCCAAACCTTTCGATCGGTTACGGCGGCGAATATTATCACGGCTACGCTACCAGAGCTGAAACCGGTGTCGGAGGTAAGTTTTATCCGAGTACATCAGCCTTCCGTGATGCCTTGACGGCAGATTTTACCCATGAACTTTACCATTTCGGTGCCACCGATGAAAAAGTTAAAATCGGTGAAAAAGATGTGGAACTGGTTAAAAGTGAACTCGAGTTGAAAGCGGAAGAGATTTCTCAAAGACTTCTGAGCAATTTTATTTCTGTACTGAAGGCACAATATATCATCGAAAACAAAGAGCGTGCAAGAGCAGTGCAGGAGCGAATTTTAGCAAAAAAGGAGCGCCTGTACGAAGCAGGACAAGTGGCGAAAATTGCACTAAGTAAAGATAAACTGAAATTGATCAATATAGAAAAAGAGATTGCGCAGCAAAAGATTATGCGTTTACATGCGATCAAACAGATCGAACAGCTTGCCAATATCGCTATCGATACTAATCGAAGTAAATTTGCAATGATCGAACCCAAAAATATCAAGGTGAAAACATTTGAAGAGAGTGCGCAGGCGAAATATCTGCAACTGCAGATTGCCAAAAAATATCATGAACTCGAACTTGCACGAAAAGATTATCTTCCTGCTGTCTATGCATCGGGGGATTATGTGTTGCTTGGTAGTGACAGAGCACTTTTTGAGGCGATCAAAAGTCTGCGTAAAAATAGCTGGAACGTTGGGCTCAATGTCAAATGGGATCTTTTTAACGGACATAAAACAGATCGGACGATTGATAAAATCAAATATGAAATCAAAAAGCTGAGTGAGCAGTATCGACTTGCAAAAATCGATTTTGAAGCAAAACATGAACAACGTGAAATGCTGAAAGCTTCGATTGACAGATTGCTAAAAGTCGAAAGTGAAGTCTATGCGCAGACCTGTGAACAAGAGGAGATTATGTCCCGTTTGCAGCGAGTGGGTCTGACTGACGCTTTGCAACTGGACTATCTGGAGTTGAGTAAACTACAAAGTCAACTCGATTTCAAGCTAAGCGTACTTGAAAAAGTCTACCAAACCGTAGCCGGTGAGCTAATACGATAAAGGAAGAGGGAATGCATACGTCACTGATTGCGTTGGAAATTGCGGGAAGTTTGAATCACATCAATATCGATACCAGGGGTATCAGTAAAGAGTACGCACTCGAAGACGGCAAAGAGATTTCAATTCATGAACTTGGGCGTATCGCTAAACGTCAGGGATTTCGTGTCGCGATCAAAGAGTTGCCGCTTGCCAAACTGGTCGACAACTATCCGATGCCGATTATTTGTTTGATGGATAACGGCGAGTATCGCGCCATACTTAACGGAAACAGTGAAAAACGGGAGTTACTCGTTTATGATCCGCATCAGAAAAAACCGGTTGTCTATACCTTTACGGATTTCAACAAGGAGTTTAGCGGTAAGAGTCTTGTGGTCAAACATCGCGTCTTTACCGATAAGATCAAGTTTGGGTTCGGTTGGTTTTTACATGAAATGATGCGTTATAAACGTATCGTGGTAGAGGTATTGCTTGCATCGTTTGTCATTCAGCTTTTCGGTCTGGTGACACCGCTCTTTACACAGGTCATTCTTGACAAAGTCCTGGTGCATCATTCGATGTCCACTTTGGATGTTCTTGCGATCGCCTTTTTAGTTGTAACAGTATTTGAGTTCTTATTGAACTTGATGCGTAACTATGTCTTTGTCCATACGACCTCGAAAATCGATGCCAAACTGGGATCCAAACTCTACAACCATCTGATGGCATTGCCGTTTGGGTATTTTGTCGTGCGTCAGGTGGGTAATATCATTGCCAGGGTGCGGGAACTTGAACAGATACGCAGTTTTATCGCGAACAAGTCGGTAACGGTGCTTTTGGATGTCTTGTTCAGTTTTGTCTTTTTGGTGGTGATGTTTTTGTATAGCATTAAGTTGACGCTGATTGCGCTGAGTTTTGTGATCACGATGGCGGTGATCTACTTTTTTGCAACACCGAATTTCCGAAGAAGACTCGATGAGAAGTTCAACATGGGTGCGGAACAGAACGCATTTCTGGTTGAGTCGGTAACCGGTGTAGAAACGGTGAAATCACTGGCGCTCGAAGGCGCGATGCAAAAACGCTGGGAAGATAAACTGGCAGATTACATCAGTGCGGGATTTAAACTGAGCAATTTCGGATTTGTGCTCGGCGGTTTGACGGGGATGCTGCAAAAACTGATGACGATCTCGATTCTTTACTTCGGGGTGATGATGGTCATTGCCGGGGATTTATCGGTCGGTCAGTTGATTGCATTTCAAATGTTTGCAAGCCAGTTTACCGGACCGATTCTCAGACTTGTAAATCTTTGGAACGAGTTTCAACAGACGTTGTTATCTGTCGACCGACTTGGAGATATTTTAAATACGCCGACGGAACAGACGGATGAAAAGGCGATTACACTTAATGGTATCAGGGGGCATATCAAGTTTGATAAAGTAAGCTTTTCCTATAAACCCGGCGGGACGATGGTGCTCAAAGACCTTTCTTTCTCGATACAGGCCGGTATGAGTGTAGGGATTATCGGGCGCAGTGGTAGTGGTAAAAGTACCATTACTAAGATATTACAGCGTCTCTATCTTCCGACAGAAGGTGCCGTGTTTGTTGACGGTGTAGATATTCGTCATTTTAATCCAAAATGGTATCGCGGTTTGATTGGAGTTGTGTTACAGGAAAACTTCCTGTTTAGAGGTACGATCAAAGAAAATATCGCGATGGCAAGACCCGATGCGACGATGGATCAGATTATCGCTGCGGCACGCATTTCGGGAGCGGATGCTTTTATCTCCGAGTTGCCGGAGGGGTACGATACACAGGTAGGTGAACGCGGTACGACGCTCTCCGGAGGCCAGAGACAGAGGGTGGCGATAGCAAGGGCATTGTTGACCAATCCAAGAATTTTGATCTTCGATGAAGCAACTTCCGCACTCGATTATGAATCTGAACGCATTATCAATGCGAATCTGGCGAATATCAAGAAAGGACGAACGACAATTATCATTGCGCACCGCCTCTCTACCGTAAAAGATTGCGATGTGATCATCGCGATGGATAAAGGACAGATTGTGGAAGCAGGTACACATGAAGAGTTGATGAAACGAAAAGGGTATTATCACCATCTCTATACCCAGCAGGAGTCGTAAATGAAGAGAACGGACGATAAAAACAAATTCAAACCGCATCTGGTCGAAATTGAAGAGCGACCGGTCAGTCCGCTGGGCAGAAAGATCCTGTGGTCGATTTTGATCTTTATGGCATTGGCACTTGCGTGGCTGATTATGGGCAAAACCGATGTTGTCGTCAGTGCGAAGGCCCAAGTAATGCCTGTTGGTGATGTGAAAGTCGTGCAGTCACTTTCACCCGGTTCAGTGCGAAAGATTTATGTCAAAGAGGGTGACTTTGTACATAAAGGGCAGGCATTGATCGAGATCGATCCGACTGTAGAAGATACGAATCTGGAAGCGAAAAAAAAGACACTGACCCTTTTAAAACTGGAAGTGGCGAAGCTGCGTTCACTGCTGGAAAATAAACCTTTTCAAATGCCTGAAAAGATCGATCCGGATATTGCCGTGATGGTACGAGGTACCTATGAAGCGGAAAAACGACTGATCGATGAACAGTTGAAGCAGATTGCACAGCAGATCAAACAGATTGAAGAGCAGATCCAAATGTCACAGCTTGAAAAAGCGCGTAATGAAGAGCTCTACAGACTGGGGATGCGAGAACAGCGCAGACTTGAGAAAGTATTGGATTTGATTGCAAAAAACCAATATTATGATTTGAAAAAGAAGAATATGGCTCTGAAAATTGAAATTGACAGACTGGAACATGAAATCCAAAAATATAAAGAACAGCTTCATGAAACCAAAATGAAAAAGAGCCTCTTGCTGGAAGGTTTTCAGAACAAATATTATGCGGAATTGACAAAGAAAGAGAAAGAGATTGTAACGCTTCGATCACAGATTGAAACGATCGAGTTTAAACGTAAAAAGCAGGTTATCACATCACCGGTAGACGGTATTGTCGCCAAAGTGGGGATCACGACGATCGGTGCGGTTGTGCGTTCCGCACAGGCTCTGATGACGATTGTACCTAAAAATGCGCCGATTCAGTTAAAAGCGAAAGTGATGAACAAAGATATCGGTTTTCTGAAAGTGGGAATGCCGGTTGCGATCAAAATCGATACATTCAATTTTCAAAAATACGGCTTGATTGACGGAAATGTGACGAAAATTGCTCCGAATGCGATTGCAGACAAAAGATTAGGGCTGATCTATGAGGTTTATATCAAACCTAAAAAGACCTGT